>CAMALD010000080.1 GCA_945836355.1 uncultured Lachnospiraceae bacterium
CTTATCCCCGCGCTGCGGCACCAGTATCTTTACCCTGCTTGAGCGTTTAGCAGAGAGCCATTGCGAAATCAACGCCTCATCCTCGGCGGAAAGTGCCTCGCCAAGCAGCAGCTCGCGCGGTATATACGGAGTTCCCGCATAATACTGCTTGATGAAATTTGCCATGATATCCGACCGTTCCTCGTTCTCAACGCCGGTCAGATAGAAATGCTCGCGTCCGAGCATCTTTCCCTCTCGGATAAAGAATACCTGCACCACGGCTTCATCCCCCGCTGTGGCAAACGCGATGATATCCCGGTTGCTGCCTGCGGTATCACTCGCTTTTTGCTGCTGTGTCAGCTTATTGACGCTATTAATCATATCGCGGTACTCTGCTGCCTTCTCAAATTCCAGATTATCGGAGGCTTCCTGCATCGCAGCGGTCAGCTTTTTGGTCAGGATCGCATAATTTCCGTCCAGAAACGCCAGAATCTCGTCAATGCTCCTGCGGTATTCCTCCTGCGATACATTCCCCTGGCACGGTGCCTTGCACTGCCCGATATGATAATAAAGACAAGGCCTGCCCTGCTCCTTCTCGCCGGAAAGCTGCTTGTTGCAGTTGCGGTAGCAGTATGTCTTGCGCAGAAGCTCCAGCGTCTCCTTAACGGCATATCCGCTCGTGTAAGGACCAAAATATTTTGCCTTGTCTTTCTTTTGCCTGTGCACATAGAGTACACGCGGAAACGGCTCGTCCACCGTCACCTTGATATACGGATAGCTTTTATCATCCTTGAGCATCGTATTGTACTTCGGCCGATGCTCCTTAATCAGGTTGCACTCGAGCACCAGCGCTTCCATCTCCGAGTCCACGACAATGTACTCAAAATATGCGATGTTTGCCACCATCTGCTGTATCTTAGCCGATTTTCCGCGGCTGCTCTGAAAATACTGGCGCACACGGTTCTTCAGGTTGACGGCTTTTCCCACATAGATGATGGCATCACGCGCATCGTGCATAATATATACTCCGGGCTTTGCCGGAAGCTTTTTCAATTCCTCTTCCAAATCAAACATGGATTTCCTCTGTATCTGCCGTCTCACCGCCCAATGCAGTTTCCCCGGCAGCCTCCTGCAATTCCGTGTTGTCCTCTGCCGGTTTGTCCTTCGCAGATTCGTCCTTCTGAGTCTCGGCTTTCTCCGGTTCGTCCTTCTCCGGTTCACCCTTCACTTCCCGGAAAATCTTCATAAACTCCTTGCCGGTAATAGTCTCCTTCTCGATCAAATAAGCAGCCAGCTTATCGAGCACCTCGCGGTTATCCTTTAACAGCTCACTTGCCTTCTCGTAGCTGGTGTGCAGCAAAGCCATGACTTCACGGTCGATATCCGCAGCCGTCTCATCCGCACAATTCAGCACCGGTCTGCCGTCCAGATATCTGTTTTCTACCGATTCCAGACCCATCAGACCGAATTTTTCGGACATGCCGTATTGTGTAACCATCGCTCTGGCGATGGAGGTCGCTTTTTCAATATCATTGGATGCCCCGGTCGTCACCGAGCCAAAGACCATCTCCTCTGCCGCGCGCCCGGCAAGCAGGGTGACAAGCCGTGCGAGCAGTTCATTCTTGCTCATCAGGTACTTTTCTTCCTCAGGAACCTGCATGACATAACCAAGGGAACCCATCGTGCGCGGCACGATGGTAATCTTCTGCACAGGCTCAGCATTCTTCTGCAATGCGGTGACCAGTGCGTGACCGGTCTCATGGTAAGCAACAATCTTCTTTTCTTCCTCACCGAGGATGCGGTCCTTCTTTTCCTTACCTGCAATGACCACCTCTACCGACTCAAACAAATCCTCCTGGGTCACCACAGTTCTGCCTTCCTTTACAGCAAGAATTGCCGCCTCATTGATCATGTTGGCAAGATCCGAGCCCACAGCCCCCGAGGTTGCCAGCGCAATCGCTTCCAAATCTACCGAATCGTGCATCAGCACGTTTTTCGCATGCACCTTTAATATCTCCAGACGCCCCTTCAGATCCGGCTTATCGACAATGATACGCCTGTCAAAACGTCCCGGACGCAGCAGAGCCTTATCCAGAACCTCCGGGCGGTTGGTAGCCGCAAGGATGACAATACCCTTCGAGGTGTCAAAGCCATCCATCTCCGAGAGAAGCTGGTTCAGGGTCTGCTCACGCTCATCATTTCCACCGCCGTAATGGGAATCACGGCTCTTTCCGATGGCATCGATCTCATCAATAAATACAATACATGGTGCCTGGCTTTGCGCCTGCTTAAACAAATCACGCACGCGCGATGCACCCACACCGACAAACATCTCTACAAAATCCGAGCCCGACAGGGAGAAAAACGGCACCTTTGCCTCGCCCGCTACCGCCTTTGCCAGCAGGGTTTTACCCGTTCCCGGAGGTCCCACCAGAAGAGCGCCCTTCGGGAGCTTCGCACCGATGCGGGTATACTTTGCCGGATTATGCAGGAAATCCACCAGCTCCGTCACAGATTCCTTTGCCTCCTCCTGACCTGCCACATCCTTAAAGGTGACTCCGGTCTCCTTCTCGACATAGACCTTTGCATTGCTCTTTCCGACACCGCCCATCATGCCGCCGTTCTTTGTCAGCATGCGGAATAAAATAAACATGACTCCGTAAATCAGCACGAACGGCAGTACATAAGATAAAATGATATCCAGAATTGTGACGGACTTGTCCGTATAGGTGGCGAGATATTCCACTCCGGCTGCCTCACATCGCTGCTGCAGCTCGGTATCATAAGGGAAATATCCTGTATAGTAAATCAGACCCTCACGAAAATCATTGCTCGTCGCCACCGGTGAGATCACGATGCGCTCCTTATCCGGCTGCACCTCCACCCTGGTCAGTTTTCCCTGCTCTAACAGCTCAATAAACTCACCATACGTAATCTCCTTCATGCGGCTGACTTCCATCTGCTTGGACATATATGAGATTGAAAATACAATAGCCAGTGCAATGAAAAGGCAGAATACCCAGCCGTAACGGTTATTTTTCTTTCTGTTATTGTCCTGATTATCAGGATTCTGATTATTATTTGGGTTATTGTTCTGATTATCCATTTGGACTCCTTTATGTTCTTTCCGACATTTATACTGTGTTTATATACATGATGTTGGGTCAAAAGGTATTTTGATCCCAACTGATACCACGGATTGCTGCATTGCTATCTACTTTTGACCCTTGTATCATATACATTTCATTATAATCGCAGCCCACTCATAAATCAAGCTACGCCGATTGAAATTCATTGATTTTTCACTTTTTCCTGTCCTGCTTTTTAGGATTGAATATTTTTCAAAAAATAATACTGGATTTTTTCTGCACAATATGTTATTATATTCTTTGTTTTTAAAAATTTTACTAACAAAGAGGTTAGCGTTTGAAACAGAGGCTCTCATGCACCCTAAAACCGGTGTCGTCCTGTTCCAAATGCTTTTTTATATTATAGGAAATTGTTGCAATCACCTATAATGTAAAAATTGCTCCGCTAAGGATGCGCACTCGCGTGCAGGGTGTTAAGTTGCTAAAGCGACACGCTCCAGACGCGCAGAATCTCGCAAGCGAGATTCTTTGTTATTTTTTACTAAAGGGGGGGCTTTTACAATGTGTGTGAAGTATGTATTTGTAACCGGCGGTGTCGTATCCGGTCTCGGAAAAGGTATCACGGCTGCATCTCTCGGCCGCTTATTGAAGGCACGTGGATACCATGTGACCATGCAGAAATTCGACCCCTATATCAATATTGACCCGGGTACCATGAACCCGATACAGCACGGCGAGGTGTTTGTGACCGATGACGGCGCCGAGACCGATCTCGACCTCGGCCATTACGAGCGTTTCATCGACGAGAGTCTGACCAGGCGTTCCAATGTGACCACCGGAAAAATCTACTGGTCCGTTCTTTCCAAGGAGCGCCGCGGTGATTTTGGCGGAGGCACGGTCCAGGTGATTCCGCATATCACCAACGAGATCAAGGACCGCTTCTACCGTGCAGAAAATGATTCTGCCACCGAAGAAAAACCACACATTGCCATCATCGAGGTCGGCGGTACCGTGGGCGATATCGAAAGCCAGCCGTTTCTGGAGGCAATCCGTCAGTTCCGCCACGAGGCGGGTTCGGGAAATACCATGTTAATCCATGTTACCCTGATTCCGTATCTGAAGGCCTCCGGAGAGATGAAAACCAAACCGACACAGGCAAGTGTCAAGGATCTGCAGGGCATGGGCATCCAGCCGGATATCATCATGTGCCGCACCGAGCTTCCTCTCGAGCCGGGAATCCGCGAAAAAATCGCGCTCTTTTGTAATGTTCCTGCCTCCCATGTTCTTCAGAATCTGGACGCCGAAACTCTGTATGAGGTTCCGCTGATGATGGAAAAGGAGCATCTTGCCGATGTCGCCTGCGAATGCCTGAATCTTGCATGTCCGGCTCCCGACCTTAAGGAATGGTCGGATATGGTGTACGCCTGGAAAAACCCGGAGCGCAAGGTGCGCGTTGCCCTGGTAGGAAAATATACACAGCTCCACGACGCATACATCAGTGTCGTGGAAGCATTAAAGCACGGCGCTGTCGCACACCGCGCCGAGGTTGAAATCAAATGGATTCCGTCGGAGACCGTAACCGAAGAATCGGTGGACGACCTGCTCGGTGATGTCTCCGGCATCCTGGTGCCGGGCGGCTTCGGCGAGCGCGGTATCGAGGGGAAAATATTAGCCATCCGCTATGCCCGCAAGCACAGTATTCCGTTCCTTGGACTGTGTCTCGGCATGCAGCTCGCTATTGTTGAGTTTGCGCGCGATGTGCTGGGCTTCGCAGACGCCCACAGCGTGGAGCTCCGCCCGGACACCACCCACCCGGTCATCCATCTCATGCCTGACCAGAACGGCGTCACCGACCTCGGCGGTACCCTCCGTCTCGGCTCCTACCCTTGTGTGCTTGCCCCGGGCAGCAAAGCCTATGCGCTTTACGGCACGGACAGCATCACCGAGCGCCACCGTCACCGTTACGAGGTCAACAATGATTACCGAGATGTCCTTGCCGCTCAGGGTATGGTATTCTCCGGTCTTTCCCCTGACGGACGCATTGTAGAAATGCTAGAGCTGCCGAATCATCCCTGGTTTATCGCCACTCAGGCACACCCTGAATTCAAATCCCGCCCTAACCGTCCTCACCCGCTATTTAAAGGCTTTATCGGTGCGGCACTTGAACGCGGCTGATTCTGCACCGGACGCAGCGGATATTTCACCCGCACACACACGAGCCGCATATGACCTCGTCATATGCGGCTCGTATACCATACAAATTTTATTAACACTGTTCTATTCGTCTTGCCCACGGCAAAAAATCCAGAAGCATCTCTCTGCTCTCCTCATCCTTAAGACAACAAAGCGACGGATAATAGATGCACACCTGATCTGCGGCATTGAACTGCTGTAACCGTTTTGAAATATAGTTGCACTCCGGATCATAAATCAGGCGGAGCCTTTCATCCTTCACCCATGCACCGATATCAGAAAAGGCACATGCCAGCTTAAGCAGATTGATATCGCTCTCGTACACCTCGACCACTTCCCCGCCCGGAAGTATGGAAAGCAGCTCCCGCACCACATATCCCATTCCGAACCCGTACACCACATATCTTGTCTTGCCGGACTGCTGCCATTTCTTTGCAAGAAGCATCGCCTCCTGCGCTATGCGATGGTTGGTGTGAAGATAGATAGTATTGCCCGACAGCTTCGGCGCACTCACTGTCATCTCCCCGCAGGTGGTAAACTCCACCCGGTATCCCTGCTCGAGCAATTGCTCCGGAGACAGCCCGGAATCCAGATACTCTGCCACATCCTGCACATATTCCGAAGCATCCCCAAAAACCTCCTCAAGCCCCTGCACATTTTGCAGCTTTGCTTTTACTTCATAGCGGTTATCCCTGTCTGTCTGCTCGTCATACACGCAGAAGTTTTCCTTTTCGATAATCAGCTCCTGCACTCCGCAGATAAAGCTGACCATCTGCAGCTCCAGCAAATCTGCCAGTAAAATGTAGTCCGCATTCTTCTTTGCATTCACGATGCCGGTCAGCATCTCAACCACGGAATCCGTTGACACGAGTCGAAAATATTTCCGGTCCTGTATAACAGCGTCCGTCATGCTGCGAATTTCATCCATCATATCCGCGACAATGGACAATGCACTCTCATACTCTTCCTCCCGAAAAAACACGATTGCCCTGTCAATCTTTTTGAGCAATTCTTTGTTTCCCTGAAATATTTTCAAAATTCCGTCCGTCATGTTAGCCTCCGTGCTGCGACCTTTTTTCTAAAAATTCCTTTTCGACCTCCCGGTATTTTGCTGCCTCTTTGGCATTTCCCTGCGCCTCATAACACTCTGCAAGTCTTGCTGCCGGCTTGTTCTCCGCCGCCGCAAGATCCAGCTCCGGTT
>CAMALD010000081.1 GCA_945836355.1 uncultured Lachnospiraceae bacterium
GTCCGCCCAGGGTCGGCAGTACGCTGTCCGGTTTTTCCTTCAGGATAATCTGCTTTACCACCTCCGGCGTCAGCGGTTCAATATAAACCATATCCGCAATTTCCTTATCGGTCATGATGGTTGCAGGGTTCGAGTTTACCAGCACCACGGTCATACCCTCTTCCTTGAGCGAGCGGCATGCCTGCGTTCCTGCATAGTCAAATTCCGCTGCCTGTCCGATGACAATCGGGCCGGAGCCGATTACCAATACTTTTTTGATTTCACTGTTCTTCGGCATTACGCATTCACCTCCATCATCTCGATAAACTCATCAAACAAAAACTCGGTATCCTGCGGACCGGAGCACGCCTCCGGGTGGAACTGCACGGTAAAAATGTTCTTGTTTTTATAGCGCAGACCTTCCACGGACTTATCGTTTGCATTGATAAAGCTAATCTCCGCCACATTCGGGTCGATGCTCTCCGGGATAACCACATATCCGTGATTCTGCGAGGACAGATACACTCTTTTGCTCTTTACATCCTTCACCGGGTGATTCGCGCCGCGGTGTCCGTACTTCATCTTTGTTGTCTTAAAGCCGTTTGCAAGCGCCATGAGCTGATGACCGAGGCAGATTGCAAAAATCGGTATATTGCTGTCGTAAAGCTTCTTTACCTCTTTGATAATATCCACGCATTCCGCCGGATCACCCGGGCCGTTTGAAAGCATGATGCCGTCATATCCCTCCGCCAGAATTTCCTTGGCCTTTGTGTCTGCCGGATATACCGTAACCTCACAGCCGTGCTTCTGCAGGCAGTGCTCCATGTTTTTCTTGGTACCGAAATCCATCATCGCAACGCGGTAATGCTTGCGCGCTTTGGTTTTGTCCGCAGCCACCTCGTTCAGCTTGACAATTCCCGCAGTCCCCTGCACCGAATACATGGCAATCTCACCGAGACACACTCCGGCTGCCTTTGCATTCCCGATTGCCTCCCGCATCTTCGGACTTGCCATATAGGTCATGCGGGCTTCCTCATAATTGGTCGGGACAAAATCCTCCACCGGTGTGGTGTACTTCTCCCTGCAGCTTACCCTGGCTACCACACCGCTCACGCGGTACTCCTTCATACGGTCAATGACCCCGGCAAGGTCGGTATATTCCCTGGTAGTAATCATGCCGTTCATCGTTCCGCTCTCACGCAAAATCTTCGTCAGCGCTCTGGTGTCAATGCCCTCGATTCCAGGAATTCCGTTTCTCTTCAAAAACGAATCCAGACTCTCCTGCGAACGGAAATTGCTCGGCACTCTTGACTTTTCTCTCACAATAAACGCATCCGGCCACGGCTGCTTTGACTCCATGTCCGAAGAACATATTCCGTAATTGCCAATCAGCGGATAGGTCATTACCACAGCCTGTCCTGCATAAGACGGATCGGTCAGAATCTCCAAATATCCTGTCATCGAAGTGTTGAAAACAATTTCACTGACCACCTCTTTTTCAGCACCGATCGCGGTACCCGTAAATACATGACCATCTTCCAGTATCAGATATGCTTTCATCCCTTGCCTCCCTCTGTTTTCTGCCCGCGTTCCCCGTTTTTGCTTTCTTATTTTCCAAAAAATTCCATATTGGATTTAAAAAAAAGAAGACCTACAGCCTCACAAGAAAGAGCCGAACGCACTCCTTAAGGTCATACATCTTCTACGAGGCTGGTTATTTTGAAAAACACCAGGCGGTAATTTATACTCAAATTGTTAGAATGATACCACACCATTCGCCAAATTACAAGCGCATATTTCATCAAATTCAAAATTTATGCAATTTACACAAAGCAAGTACACATCTGCCTCGCGAGTTTTCGTACTTTTGTAAGCGCCGCCCTCCCCCCGCGCACAGGACGCCGGAAAACAGAAATTCTATGTCTGTAATCTCTGTGTACTGCATATAATGAAGCGAACAAAATATGAGGTATAATGAATGAAAAGAACACCTTTTCTTTTAACGCCGAACCTGCCGCCGGATAACGGGAAAAATTTTACTGCCCAGCAGGAAAATGCCTCCGCGGGCGGCACAGAGCAAAGAAGCGGCGAAAATAATGCTGCCGCAACGACAAACGAGGCTCCCCGCAATATCAACGATGCAGATGATACCGCAGATGTGCAAGCTCCGGACACCGGAACCGCATATACCGGAGGCCTGCGATTTTCTGTCACCTCGGCAGCCGGCAACCATCCGGTTCCGAACGCTACCATAGTAATCACTTATGTCGGTGAGCCGACACAGATTTTTAACACCCTCCAAACCAACGCCACGGGATTGACGGATGTGATTCAATTGCCTTCCCCGCCACTTTCATACAGTCTGGAGCCTTCTGCCCTACAGCCGTACACGGAATACACCTTCCGCATTACCGCTGAAGGCTTCGAGCCGGTAGTCATCAGCGGCGCCGAAATTCTGCCGGACGTAACTGCCATCCAGAATGTCGCACTCGGCCCCGCCGCTTCCGCCCCAAATACTGCCGAGTTCTATGTAAGCGGGCCGCACACGCTGTACGGCGATTATCCGCCGAAAATCATCGAGCCGGAAACACAGCCGATTGAAGAAACCGGACAGATTGTGCTAAGCCGCGTGGTAATCCCGGAATATGTGGTCGTGCACGATGGTCCGCCATCCGATGCATCCGCAAAGAATTACTATGTACCTTACCGGGATTACATAAAAAATGTAGCCTCCAGCGAAATCTATGCCACCTGGCCGGAGGCTGCCATTTATGCAAACATCCTTGCCATCCAGTCCTTCACCCTGAACCGGGTTTACACCGAGTTCTACCGCAACAAGGGATATGATTTTACCATCACCTCATCGACGGCATATGACCACAAGTGGATTAACGAGCGAAACATCTTCGACACCATCAATGAGGCGGTGGACAGCATTTTTAACAATTATCTTTCCCGCCCGAACATCCGTCAGCCGATTCTCACCCAGTATTGTGACGGGCGGCGCGTTACCTGCCCGAACCTGTTGTCCCAGTGGGGCTCCAAAGCGCTGGCTGATGAAGGCTATACCGCAATCCAGATTCTGCGTTACTATTACGGAAACTCCATCTACATCAACACCTCCGAGGAGATCTCTGGTATCCCTTCCTCCTATCCGGGTGAGCCGCTCACCATCGGTTCCACCGGCTCGAAGGTGCGCCAGATGCAGGAGCAGCTAAACGCCATTGCCGATGTGTATTACCCGATTCCGAACATCGCAGCCGACGGCATATTCGGCCAGCGGACGAGGGATGCCGTCATTGCCTTCCAAAAACAATTCTCACTTCCGCAGACCGGCATCGTCGATTTTGCGACCTGGTACAAAATATCACAGATTTATGTGGCGATATCCAGAATCGCAGAGTATTCCTGAGAAACCACGGCTTACCCGTATTTCTTAGTGCCTCCCCGAACCGTGGAAATGCGCATGAAGCTTGCCCGGCAAGGCGCGCATTTCGCGGTTCTATTTTCCGCTATTCTGCCTCATTTTCCGAATCGTCTCCCGGTACGCATCAAATGCCGCCGGCACGGAATACTCCTGCTCCAGCCGCTCCCACGTGACCGGAATACAATCCATGAAGGCCGCTTGTCCTTCCTTTGGCGCGGACAAGCGGGCATAAATGCCCTGCATCTCCCACTCAATGTGGGAAAAGATATGCTTTGCACTGCCAAGCACCGTCATACCATCCGAAGCCCAGCCGGACTCCCCGATGACCCGCCTTACCGTTTCCTCATCCTGTCTGCCCTCCAGAGCGGGAAATTCCCACATTCCGGCAAGCAGCCCCCTTTCCGGGCGCTTGCGCACCAGAAACCCCTGTGGCGTCTCAAATACCAGAATGGTCTTCTCTTCACGCCTCCTAGGCTTTTTTGATGCCTTTACCGGAAGCTCATTCTGGATATTTTGATGAAAAGCGGTGCACAAATCCGCCAGCGGGCATTCCCCGCAGCGCGGCTCCCCGTTTGGCAGGCATACCATTGCCCCCAGATCCATCAGCGCCTGATTAAATGCGCCCGGAAAAGCCTCCGGAATTATCGCCTCGATACGCTCCGTCAGGCGTTTTTTCACCTGCTCCGCCGCAATGTTTTCCCTGCTTCCCGTCAAGCGGGACATAACCCGCAGCACATTTCCGTCCACCGCTGCCGCTTTCCTTCCGTAGGCAATCGAGGAAACCGCCCCCGCAGTATATGCGCCGATGCCCGGCAGCTTTATCAATTCCTCCTTATTCCGCGGCAGCCTGCCCTGATACTGCTCCATCACGATAACTGCGGCTTTTTTCAGGTTTCTCGCCCGGCTGTAATAACCCAGACCCTCCCACAGCTTCAGCAGACGCTCCTCATCCACCTGTGCAAGTGCGGCGATATCCGGCAGTTCCCTAGTAAAGCGGGCGTAATATTCCTTTACTGCTTCCACTCTGGTCTGCTGCAGCATGATCTCCGAGATCCATACATGATACGGTGTCGGATCATCCCGCCAAGGCAGGCTGCGCGCATTCATTTCATACCAGTCAAGCAGCGGCGTGACCATTTTTTCTTCCATCGTCTCTTCCGTCTGTTCGTTCCTCCGGTCTGTCACGGGTTTCTCCTTTCTTAACATTCGCAGTAACCACAGTATATCATTTTTTATGAAAATATCAAGAAATACTTGCTATTTCAGGGCTTTGTGGTATATTTGTTTATACAAAATATTGTTTTGGCATCGGGAATGAAAACCGATTACTCTGCACTTATCATGGGAGGTTAAAATATATGGATGAGAAAGACGAAAGGAAAGAGACGGACGTTGAAAAGCATTACACCCCGATTCTCCCTTACGACAGCACGCTTCACGAGGATTTCAGCATGTATGACCGGCCGGTCTATACCCGTGATCTCTCCTTATTTGACAATAACGAGCGCATGATGAACCGCGGCAACGTGATTCATTTCTTTGAATGCAAAAAAGTCGCCCCGCGCAAGGTCGGGGGCGACATCATTGACGCCGAGATTTCCGAAGAGAAAGAGAGTCCTCTTTCATCCGTTCCTTCCGAGGAATAATCCCTCAAGGTTATAGAAAATGCGGATGCTCTCCCGGTCCGGGGTTATTTTTTTAATTCTCCAAAAGACTCCTTAGCTGCTGATATACCCATTCGGGTTCTATGCCCTTTGTTCTTACTTCGACGATGACATCACCATATTTGACGCTGAATGCCATTCTCCACCCGTCAACATCTCCCGCTTCATCCACTTTGTATGCTCTCTTATATACTGTTTCTAGGGTTAACTCATCAGCATCAAAAATCGGGTTATCAACAATCTCCCATAATTCTTCAGGAACAGATTCCGCCCTTGGAATAGGATACAAAGATAAGTCATAATTTTCTGTTTGAGCAATGCTTGTAAGCCTTGTCAAATCTTTTTCATCATAGGCAGAAATATTCCAGTTAAGATTTGCAAGCCCTTTTGTCCAAAGTCCGGAAAGATAATCCTTGTTTTGATCTTTATAGCGCCGAATGCTTTCTTCGGAGAAGCCATCTGGCAAATTTTGTACCATAAAGGAGTCAAAGTCCGGGTCGCTATACGCCTCACTAAGACTAATCCTTTTGTCAAAATATTCGGGTATGCTTTCTGCAACAATTACAGAAAAATCCGGTTTACCATCCTCATAGTCTGACAGGCACAAGATAATTGTTGCAAGGTCTGTTTTTGCCTTTTCCAGATTTTCAGCAGTTGCGTTGTATACGATTTGCATTGTCCAACCGTTAATTACTGCTTGTGCATCAAGCGTATAATAGCTATTATCCGGTGTCCATTGATAGATGGTAAAGTCGATGCTGTTAATAGTGCTTACAAGAGGTTCTTCCAAAAGCTGATAGCAGTTACCCGGATTTCCATCTGAAAATGTCACATGAACAGTCTCGTCCAACGAAGGAGCGTCTATCATTAGAAACACTGCAAGCAATGTGCCTTCACCGTCAAAACCTGCGACTGCAGAAAATATCATATCAGGAATCTGTCTGTTGGGTTTGATTGCAGCAAGCTCTTCGTCACTCAGCTCCTCGGTAAAGTAGCCGGGTAAATACCTTTTGGACTCACTCAATAGGGAAGTTGCCTCATTAAAAATCAATGAACCCGGATCAAAAGGCTCATCCAATACAACTCCCGGAATAATAGTTGTTGAAGGATATTCGAATGGCTCATCTTCTCTTTGAATCGTTCCATCCGGGTCGGGAACAGGTATTCCGGATGTGCCCGAATCCGAAGTAGGAGGAACTTGCGTATTCCATATTCCCGGTATTATTAAAGCACTTACAACTACGAGACAAAAGCAAGCTGCCATTGCTCCCCATTTAATCCAAGCGTTCTTTCTCCTTTTCGTTTGCTCGGAGCGATATTTTATATTACAAATCGTGATAAATTGTGGCTTTTTT
>CAMALD010000082.1 GCA_945836355.1 uncultured Lachnospiraceae bacterium
ACAGTTGTGAAATATGCGGAAAAATTGTATACTATACAAAAGGCAAAGTATTCGGTGCGCTGCCGGATACTTTGTTTATTGTATTCAGGATTACATAGCAGCGCGGAAATGGGGAGAATAAAGAGAATATGGCACTGATAATTCCAAAGGGCTATGACCCGCGGCTTTCCGTGCGCGAGACGCAGGAGGCAATCAAATACATTCGTGATACATTCCAGAAGGAATTCGGAAAGGAAATGAATCTGGAGCGTATTTCCGCACCGCTTTTCGTGGAAAGGAGCTCCGGCTTAAACGATGACCTAAACGGCATCGAGCGCAAGGTTGTATTTGATCTGGCAGCAGCACCGGGAGAGGTGGTCGAGGTGGTACAGTCCCTTGCCAAGTGGAAGCGCATGGCATTAAAGCGTTACGGCTTTGCGCCGGGCGAAGGTCTGTACACAAACATGAATGCAATCCGCCGCGACGAGGAGCTTGACAACCTGCATTCCTGCTATGTGGACCAGTGGGACTGGGAAAAGGTCATCACGAAGGAGCAGCGCAATCTGGATACCTTAAAGGCGGTAGTGCGCCAGATTTTCAAGGTGATTAAGCATATGGAGCACGAGGTATGGTATAAGTATCCGCAGGCGGTGAAGCATTTGCCGGATGATATCTTTTTCATCACCTCCGAGGAGCTGCTGGAGATGTATCCGGATAAGACTCCGAAGGAGAGAGAGAATGCCATCACAAAGGAGCACGGCTGTGTATTTGTGATGAAAATCGGTGATAAGCTGGGTGACGGCAAGCCGCATGACGGGCGCGCGCCGGATTATGACGACTGGGCATTGAACGGGGATATTCTGTTCTGGTATGAGACGCTCGGCTGTGCGCTGGAGGTTTCCAGCATGGGTATCCGTGTCGATGAGGTGTCTCTGGCGGAGCAGTTAAAGAAGGCAGGCTGCGAGGAGCGTAAGTCCCTGCCGTACCATAAGCAGCTTCTTGCGGGCGAGCTTCCATACACCATCGGCGGCGGTATCGGACAGTCCAGGCTGTGCATGCTATTGCTGGACCGCGCGCATGTGGGTGAGGTGCAGGCGAGCATCTGGCCGGAGGACATGCGAAGAATCTGTGCCGAGAACAATATTATTTTGCTGTAGGTTATTTTTAGTTGGGATGTCATGAGCGTATCCTGCGGAGCGTATCATATCCGGGGGATATGGTATACTTCGCAGGATTTTATACATAATAAGGGTAATTATGTGTGCGGAAGCGGCTATTTGCAGAGAGGAGTGCAGCAGTGAAAAATCAAAAGAAAAGTGAAACGGTAAAAGCGGGATGCTATTCGAACCGGGAGCTGTCCTGGCTCAAATTTAACGGACGTGTGCTGGAGGAGGCTGCGGATGCCACTGTTCCGCTGTGCGAGCGCCTTACCTTCGTCTCAATCTATCAGAGCAATCTGGACGAATTTTTTATGGTCAGAGTGGGGTCTCTGCACGACCAGATGCTCTATTCGCCGGAGGTGCGTGAGAACAAGACCAGGATGGATTCGAAGGAGCAGATTGATGCAATCTTAGAGCAGAGCCGCAGTCTGTGTGAGCAGAAGGATGAAATATACGCACAGCTCATGGCGGAGGTGCAGGAGCGCGGCGGTGTGGAGCTGATTGACTTTTCCAGACTTTCACCGGAGGATGCGGCATATCTGGAGGTGTATTTTAACACCGAAATAAGGCCTTTGATTTCACCACAGGTGGTGGGGAAGCGTCAGCCGTTCCCGTTCCTCAAAAACAAAGAGATTTATGCGATTGTTGATCTGGAATCCAAGGGCAGCGGCAAGATTGGTATTGTGCCGTGCAACAACGGCCTGTTTGAACGTCTGATTCAGCTTAAGACAGAGCCGAACCGTTTTATGCTCGTGGAGGAGCTGATTCTCCATTTTGCACCGCAGATATTCGACCACTATAAGATTAAGTCCAAATCACTGCTCCGCGTGGTGCGCAATGCGGATTTGGAGGCGGAGGAGGAGAGCGCCTATGATGAGACCATAAGAGAGGGCGAGCCGGATTACCGCGAGGCGATGGCGGAGCTTATCAAGCGCCGCAAAAAGCTGTGTGCCGTGCGTGCGGAGCTCAGCCGTGATATGGATGATGAGGTGGTGGAAAAGCTTTGTGAATACCTGGACCTGACCAAAGAGCAGATTTTTTACACCAAAGCCCCGCTGGATTTGTCGTTCGTATTTCAGATTCAGGATTATCTCAAGACAAAGCCGGAGCTCTTTTATGAAAAGCGCGTGCCTCAGAAGAGCCCGATGATCAAGGATGATGTGCCGATGATGGAGCAGATTGCAAAGAAGGATATCCTGCTGTGCTACCCTTACGAGAGCATCCAGCCGTTTTTGAGGCTCCTCAATGAGGCGGCGGAGGATCCGGAGGTCGTGTCGATGAAGATGACGCTCTACCGCGTGGCGAAGTACAGCAAAGTGGTGGAGGCGCTGATTAAGGCGGCGGAGAACGGCAAGGAGGTTGTCGTGCTGGTCGAGCTGCGCGCCCGTTTTGATGAGGAAAACAACATCGAGTGGTCGAGGCGCTTAGAGGAGGCTGGCTGCCGTATCATCTACGGTCTGGATGGCCTGAAGGTGCACTCTAAGCTGTGCCTGATTACGCGCAAGACCAAGAAGAAGATTCAGTATATTACGCAGATTGGCACCGGCAACTACAATGAAAAGACCTCTACGCTGTATACGGACTATTCGCTTATGACCGCTTCGACTGATATCGGGCTGGAGGCGCTGATGGTATTTAACGCGCTGTCGATGGGACAGATCTGCGAGCCGGGCATGAAGCACCTGATGGTGGCGCCGAACAGTCTGCAGCAGGGCATTATTTGTCAGATTGATGAGGAAATCGAGGAGGCAAAGCAGGGCGGACACGGGTATATCGGCGTGAAGCTGAATTCCCTGACCGACAAGGTGCTCATTGATAAATTGATTGAGGCATCGCAGGCGGGAGTAAAAATAGAGATGGTAATCCGCGGCATCTGCTGTTTGAATCCGGGTATCAAGGACTATACGGAGAATATTACCGTCGTGAGCATCGTGGGAAGGTTTTTGGAGCATGCCCGCATCTATATTTTCGGCACGGGCAGCCGCCAGAAGCTTTATATTTCCTCGGCGGATTTCATGACGCGCAATACCACGCGCAGAATTGAGGTGGCGGTGCGCGTGGAGTCGGATGCGCTCAGACACCGCATCGCGCAGATGTTTAAGGTAATGATGTCGGATAATGTGAAGGGGCGCCTGATGAAGCCGGATGGCAGCTATGCGCGTCGTCAGATTCGCAAGAATGCGGTAAATTCGCAGGAGCTGTTCTATGAGCATGCTTATTCGGAGGCGGAGAAAGCTGAGCTGGAAAAGCAGGCGAAGGCGGCAAAGAAAGCAGGAAAAAAGCCGGCGAACACAAAACAACAGAATGGTAAAAAGCAGAAATAAGTACAAAGGGCTTTAAGGACGAACAAAAATAGTAAAGAAAAGAGGTAGAGGAACATGAAGAAAATCGGAATACTGACAAGCGGCGGTGACTGTCAGGCGTTGAACGCAACCATGCGCGGCGTGGCAAAGGGTCTGTTTTATAATCTGGACAAGGTGGAAATCTACGGCTTTCTTGAGGGCTATAAGGGTCTGATGTATGGTAATTATAAAAAGATGACCGAAAAGGATTTTTCCGGTGTGTTGACGCGGGGAGGCACCATCCTTGGCACCTCCAGGCAGCCGTTTAAGCAGATGCGTGTCATTGAGAATGGTTTTGATAAGGTAAAGGCTATGAAGGATACCTACAAGAAGCTGGGCTTGGATTGTCTGGTGGTGCTCGGCGGAAACGGTTCGTTAAAGACAGCCAATCTTCTGTCGGAGGAGGGGCTGAATGTCATCGGTCTGCCGAAGACCATCGACAATGACATCTGGGGCACGGATATGACATTTGGCTTCCAGAGTGCGGTAGAAATTGCTACAAATGCGATTGATTGCATTCATACCACGGCGGAGTCCCACGGACGTGTATTTGTCGTGGAGCTGATGGGGCATAAGGTAGGCTGGGTAACGCTGCATGCGGGCATCGCCGGCGGTGCGGATGTGATTTTGATTCCGGAGATTCCGTACGATATCAAGGTGATTGCAAAGAAACTGAAGGAGCGCGAAAAGGCAGGGAAGAGCTTTTCCATCATTGCGGTGGCGGAGGGAGCAATCGCAAAGGAGACTGCCGAGCTGCCGAAGAAGGAGCGCAAGGAGAAGCTTGCCAAATCCATTTATCCGTCCGCAGCATATGAGATTGCCGCACAGATTACCGAGATGACCGGGCAGGAGGTGCGTGTGACCGTGCCGGGACACACACAGCGCGGTGGAAGTCCGTGTCCGTATGACCGCGTGCTTTCGAGCCGTCTCGGGGCAATGGGAGCAAAGCTGATTCAGGAGGAGGACTACGGCAAGCTGGTTGTTGTCCGCAACGATGATGTCGTGGCAATTCCATTGTCGGAGAGCGCAGGAAAGCTGAAGTATGTGAACCCGAAGGATGATATTGTCGAGAGCGCAAGAATGATCGGTATATCGTTTGGCGACAAATAGGCGATTCGGGGAAAACAGAGTCAGTAAAAGAAAACGGTAGAAGGAATGAAATAGCATAACCCTTCTGGCGGGGGCATATTCATAAATGATGAGTATGCGCTTGACAGGAGGGTTTTCTTTTGGGATTTCTGGTGTTTGTCTCGGACTATATTATGCCGCTCCTGATCTTTTATGTGGTGGGCTTCGGACTGCTCATGAAGGTGAAGGTGTACGATGCGTTTGTGAAGGGGGCGAAAAAGGGCTTATCCACTGTGATATCCATCCTGCCCACTCTGGTCGGACTGATGATGGGGGTGGGAATATTAAGGGCATCGGGAGCACTGGATGCCCTTGGTGCGCTGTTAAAGCCCTTGGCAAGCGCACTGCATTTTCCGGTGGAGCTGATTCCTCTTTCGGTGGTGAAAATGTTCTCCTCCTCCGCGGCAACCGGACTGCTGCTTGACATTTACCGCAAATACGGGACGGACTCTTTTCTGGGGCGGCTGGCATCCATCTCCATGTCCTGCACGGAGACGATTTTTTATACCCTGTCGGTCTATTATATGGCAGCGAAGGTGAGCAAAACAAGATGGACGCTGCCGGGCGCACTGATTGCAACATTCAGCGGCCTTGCAGCGTCCACAATACTCGCCGGGCTTTAGTATTCCATTGCCTTTTCTTCGCCGTTCATAACACGAAGTCCGCCCTGAGCGAGAGCCAGAAGCTCATCCTCACCAGGATAAACGGTGAACGGTGCGATAAAGCCTGCGCGCTTCTGCAGCTCGCCGACAACATACTTGTCGTAAGCGATACCGCCGGTAACGATAATCTGGTCTACCTTTCCCTCAAGAACACATGCCATGGAACCGATATCCTTGGAAATCTGGAGAAGGAAGGCCTCGCGGAGCGCAATGGCAGCCTCATCACCGGCCTCCACCATTTTCTCAACGTTGCGCATATCGTTGGTGCCAAGGTATGCATTGAAGCCGCCGTTGCCGACCAGCTTCTTATATACTTCCTTCTCGGTGTATTTGCCGGAGAAGCACATTTTAACCAGTGCGCCGCTCGGTACGGCACCTGCGCGCTCCGGAGAGAATGCGCCGTCACCGTCCAAGGCGTTAAATACGTCCACAACCTTGCCGCCCACGTGAGCGCCGACGGAAACACCACCGCCCATGTGAACTACAATCAGGCGAAGGGAGTCATAAGCCTTGCCGATCTCCTTGGCATAACGCTTTGCGACAGCCTTCTGGTTGAGTGCGTGAAAGATACTGATACGTGGAAGCTCCGGAACGCCGGAATATCTGGCAGCAGGCATCAGCTCGTCCACTACGACAGGGTCGACAATGTAGGAAGGAACGCCGATGGAATCAGCGATTTCTCTTGCGAGGATACCGCCGAGGTTGGAGGCGTGCTCGCCCTGTACGCCCTTGTAGAGATCGGCCAGAAGCTCATCGCTCACGGCGTATGTGCCGGAAACGATGGGCTTTAACAGACCGCCTCTGCCGACAACCACATTCAAGGAGTTGATGTCAAAATTCTTCTCTTTCAGCAGAGAGACAATGATGTCCTTGCGGAAATCCTTCTGGTCAACAATGGAAGCATACTTTGCAATCTCCTCGGTCGGGTGACGCAGGGTTTCTTCAAATAACAGGGTCTCGTCCTCAAACACACCGATTTTGGTGGAGGTAGAGCCCGGATTGATAATTAAACTCTTAATTGACATGGCTTATTTCCTTGCATTATTTCAGGATCTGTGCAACAACGGCTGCAAGAGCGATGGAATTTACCTTGGTTTCAAAAGTGTCC
>CAMALD010000083.1 GCA_945836355.1 uncultured Lachnospiraceae bacterium
GCAGGAGCTGAAGCTTCCGAGTGCACCGGACCAGTTCATCACCTACTTAGAAGACGATAACCGTCCGCAGACTAAGCTGGATCGAGACTCCGAGAAGGGCATGGGCGTATTTGCTGGTCGCCTGAGAGAGGATACGGTGTACGACTACAAGTTCGTAGGTCTATCCCATAACACCAAGCGTGGCGCAGCAGGCGGTGCGGTGCTTATTGCAGAGCTGTTAAAGGCACAGGGCTACATCACTGCGAAGAACTAAGAGAATACGAGGATAAAGAAAATATGCCGGAAATCAGTCGATTTCCGGCATATTTTCAAATAGGTAACGAAGAAATGCTTTGGCGTTGTCACGGTTCGGGCCGTTGAGCACGATGCCGACAACCGGACGTTCGTCAGAAAAAATATATTGCTTATACTTGTCCCAGAATGGTGTTTCATCAAGGTATATGCCAAGGACATAATCATCGCCTGTGGCATCCTCAATGGATTCATTTTCCTGCTTCAGCTTGCAGAAGAAAAATCGGTCGGTCAGCTTGGCGTAGAGGTCGGTCGGCAGCTCCTCCGTCAGGGACAGAAGTGTACCGTTAAAGGCGTAAACGGTATAGAGGCTTTCCGGAGCAATCATGATGTCAATTTCCCTTGCCATGATATGCGTAGACAGAACGGATGCAGAGCTGACATCTCTGGTGGAAATCTGGTATGTGCTTCCGTCAAATTCAATCTTCTCGTGCTCTCCCAGAGTGATTCCTGAGGCTTCGATAAAATCGGTTTCCATCTCCTGTGTGAGTGAAATGTCAAACGGGTAGTCAACAAATGCTACCCGCAGCAGATATTCATCTCCTGGTGTAATGATGGTATAAATCAGACTGATTACCAGTCCGATAATAGCAATCACCGCAAGTACGGTTTTTAAATAGTACATGCGGAAATAATTCAATTTTTCCTTGAAGGTTTTCATTTCGCTGAATTTCTGACGTTCTGTTTTCTCTTCACGACGCTGATAGATGGCGGCGTCGTCGTTTAATACCGTTTCTTTGTCCTTCGCATTTTCGTCCTTCAATGTAACCATATATTTCACTGCCTTTCCGGTAATTATTCTGAAATTATGTGTAAGCATGCAGAGTATTATATTTACCATAGTGTAACATATTTCCCGGGGAAATAAAAGCGTGCAAATCTGAAAAAACTCTTAAAACAAATAAAACTTTTGAGAGAGCAGGAAAGAGAAAATACAGAGTATCCTCCATAGGATAAAATGCCCAAAACCACAGAAACACCCCCGGGGAGGAGTGTTCCTGTGGTTTGCATTATGATTATAGGATACATAGGCTGTCCGTTTAGGGAGAACGGACAGTATGAGAAGGAGAGCGGATTCACATCCACTCATGAAAAAACGGTATCTCTCCTTTTGGAGAAACACCGTTGTTCTTCACACTCTTTATTATACATATCATTTGGCATTTGTCAACAAAAAGATGTCAGGGTTTTATTAAAAAATCGGAAATCCGGAAACCGGTCCGGGCAAAGACCTGTTCGCACCATTCGGTGAAATTCAGTGATTCCCAAAAGGTGCGCCATTGCAGAGGTGAATATACCGTGCCGCCGGGCAGATAGCTTGTCGGTGTATGGACTGCGATATGCTGATGGGAAGCGGAAACTGTCACCACGGTAAAGCCGTTGTAGCGCAGGCTGGCGGTCAGGGCAGGAAGCTCCCCATGCTCATCGAAAAGCAGCTGCACCGAAAAAGCCCGCTGCCCGGGTGAGGAGAAATTGATTTTACCGGTCGGAAAGCCGTTTCTCTCATCAAAGGCAAGCTGTGATACGGTCAGCTTCAACCGGAAATCTTCCCTGCCGGTGAGTGCCCCGGAAATCAGCATAGTCAGTTCGCCGCTTTTGCCGCCGGCTCTGTCATCCTGCAAAAGTCCGGTCATGGAGAGCAGTGTGCTCTCCTCGTCCAGCAGAGCCCATTCATGTCCGAGGATTTGTCCGTAACGGTCCGCATAGGCGGTTATCTGCAATTTTGCCGGGTAATGCTCGGCAAGATAGGTCAGAGTATAATGGAGCAGACGGAAATACGGCAGCAGGTAGGAAGCAGTTGCCTGTGCTTCAATCTGCTGTATCTGTGCGGCAGCGATTTCCAGCGCGGAATCAACGGAAATCACAGCCTGCATCCGGGTGACGGGGAGCACATCCTTCCACGAATCAGATGTGAGCGGATAGTTTTCCTCCAGCGTAACTGATTCGAGGATATCCAGATAGTCCGCCAGATACGGATACGGGTCAGCCAGAACTGCCTGCTGAATTGAGGAAATCAGGGTCTTGCAGATACCGATAAAGTAATTTACAAGACGGACCGGCAGCATATCCTCCGAGACGGAACATCCGATGCTGTCGTCGGTTAATTCCGGCACAGACAGATAGAGCATTTTCCCGGCATGATCGGTCAGCAGATTCACCGACAGGCACGAGACACCGTTGATGCCGGAGTCAAGGAGCAGCACGGAGGCCTTTTCATCGGATTCAAAGGCAAGCGAAAGATTGATTTCCTCTGGGAGGATGCTGCCCACGGTCAGAGCGGTAATCAGGTGGTTGACGTCTGCCTCAAGGCTCAAGCCGTTTGTCTGTTTTCCGTCAAGCGCAGCCGTAAAGCGATGAGCAATATCGCTCCATTCGCTGGAGAGGTCTTTGAGGTAATCCGTCTCTATGGCTGCCATATATGCCTTCGGTGGAAGGAAGTGCAGCATCAGCTTATTTTTGATATATGCGTAGTTTGTGACCAACACCGCAAGGCCGCCCGCAAGCAGCGAGAGCAGGATAATGAACAAAAGTTTGCGGTGTCCGCAGGATTTGTTATGGATCAAAACGGTTTTCCTTTCATAGTAGTGTGCATAAAGAATAAATTACGAGTTTACACTATCACAAGGAGAGCTGAGTTTCAAGGGATAATTTCCTTTTCAGGTAAGGGATAATATGATACAATAGAATAAGAAATCAATACAAGCGGGGGAATGATATGGAGGCTTATACCGGATTTGCATCGGTCTATGATATATTTATGGATAATGTGCCTTATCGTGAATGGAGCGATTATCTGATTGGGCTTTTGAGAGAATACGGCGTGGCAGACGGACTGGTGTGCGAGCTTGGCTGCGGCACCGGGAGCATCACGAGGAGACTGCGCGATGCGGGCTATGACATGATCGGGATTGATTTGTCGGAGGATATGCTGGAGGTTGCGAGAGAACATGAATATCAGGCAAGCGTTCCGGAGGATGGGGCAGATGGTGCAGGAAGTATTTTGTATCTCAATCAGGATATGCGGGAGTTTGAGCTTTACGGCACGGTGGCGGCTGTCGTCAGTCTTTGTGACAGCATGAATTACATCACCTCCGAGCAGGAGCTGCTTGCGGTGTTCCGACTGGTAAACAATTATCTGGACCCGGGCGGGCTTTTTATTTTTGACATGAATACGATTCATAAATACCGCGATGTGATCGGTGATACCACAATCGCGGAGAACCGCGAGGACTGCAGCTTTATCTGGGAAAATGCATACCAGGAAGAGACCGGATTGAACCAGTATGATATTACGATATTCAAAAAGGTGGAATTTGACGCGGAGGATGGGGAAGAATACGATGAGGAGAGAGGGGGAGAAGCATGGAGCCCCGATTTGTTTGAGCGGATTACCGAGACACATCTTCAGAGGGCATACACGGCGCAGACGATTGTGCGGCTGCTCGGTGAGGCGGGTCTGGAGTTTGTGACGATGTGTGAAGCGGTCACGGGTAAGCCGGTGACGGAGGAGACCGAGCGGATTTATTTCATTGCGAGGGAAAAGCATCAGGAAGGAAAGTTATATCTATGAGTGACAATATGCAAAAAACAGAGGATTATATGATTCGCGCAACGGCGGCAGGCAGCCAGATTCGTGCGTTTGCCGTAACGACCAGAGAATTGACGGAGTATGCCAGAACGGTGCACAACACCAGCCCGGTAGCGACGGCTGCGCTCGGAAGGCTGCTGACGGCGGGCGCCATGATGGGCAGTATGATGAAAGGGGAGGACGATTTGCTTACGCTGCGAATCAACGGGAACGGCCCGATGAGGGGTGTGCTGGTCACGGCAAATGCACAGGCACAGGTAAAGGGATATGTCTATGAGCCACAGGTGATGCTCCCGGCAAATGCGCTCGGCAAGCTGGATGTGGGAGGTGCCATCGGCAAGGGTACCCTGTCGGTGATTCGCGATATGGGCCTGAAAGAGCCATATGTGGGACAGACGGCTCTTGTCTCCGGTGAGATTGCGGAGGATTTGACCTACTATTTTGCAGCATCGGAGCAGGTGCCGTCTTCGGTAGCGCTTGGTGTGCTGATGAACCGTGACAATACAGTGCGCAGGGCAGGCGGATTTATGATACAGCTCATGCCGTTCACCGAGGATGCGGTAATCGATGCGCTGGAAAAAAAGCTGTCCGGTATCCGTTCCATCACGGCGATGCTGGATAAGGAGATGACGCCGGAGGAGATTCTGGAGGAGCTGCTGGGCGAATTTGGGCTTGAGATTACAGATAAGATGCCGGTATCCTACCGGTGTGACTGCAGCCGCGAGCGGGTGGCACGTGCGATTCTGAGCATCGGCCGCAGGGATCTGGAGGAGATGCTTGCGGAGGGAAAGCCGATTGAGGCGGGCTGCCAGTTCTGCAGTAAGAAGTATAAATTTGAGACTGAGGAATTGAAGAGTCTGCTTTCGCAGAGCTTATAAGAAAATGGAGGTTTGCGTGGAGAAGAATAGGCTGGTATATCGGTTTGGGAGAAACGCCTGGCGCAATCAGGAGACGGGAAATACAAAGGAATGGCTGCTGACCAACGGAATCGGCGGCTTTGCAAATAGTACAGTCAGTGGGAACAATAACCGCATTTTCAGCGCCTACCTGATTGCGTCGCTGCATCCTCCTGTAGACCGGATGCTGATACTGGCAAAGACGCATGAGGCAATCCGGCTGGCGGCTTCGGAGGCTTCAAGGAACGGACAGGGAGCAGCGGACTGGCAGCAGGCGGAACTGATTGATCTTGCCGCTCAGGAATATCCGGGACAGAAGCGAGAGGGCTATCGCCATTTGAACTCGTTTACGTATGATGTATTGCCGGAATACTGCTATCAGGCAAAGGGAGTAACACTGCGAAAAAAGCTTGCTATGGAGCGCGGCAAAAATGCCGTCGTACTGCATTACGAAATCTGCAATGACAGCAGCAGGAGGACAATGATCAGTTTGACTCCGCTGATGAATTTCCGACCGTTCGGCGCGGTCAGCACCTGTGCGGAGCTGAATTTTGATATCAGTCTGCGTGAGAAAGAGGGCAGACTGACGCTGACGCCTGTAAAGGCAAGGGAGTGGGAAATCCGTCTTTGGACATCGGAGGGGGATTTTTACTACCGCGGGCAGTATCCCGTGTCCATGGCAACGCCCAATTATCTTGCAGATGAGAATGAGCTGTATGCGACGGATGTGATGAACGGCTTTACCGGAGTGGACTGTCACTTTACACCGTATGAAGTGCGGGTGATTGCAGAGCCGGGTGAATACAAGAGCTTTGATCTGGTCTGTGAATTGGTGCAGAGCGCGTCCGGTACCGGTAGTGAGACCGTGTCACAGCGGGCGGCGAGGGTGATTGCCGAATGCGAAAACAGGGCGGAGAAGCTGATTGCAAAGGCAGGCAGCAGGGATGCCTTCACCGGGCGACTGGTGCTTTCGGCGGATCATTTTCTGGTGAAGAGAGAGTCCACCGGCAAAATGACAATTCTTGCCGGATATCCGTGGTTTGCGGACTGGGGCAGGGATACCATGATTGCCTTTACCGGATTGACTCTTGCTACCGGGCGCTTTGAAGAAGCGGCACAGGTACTTGAATCATTTGCAAAATATGTGGACGGGGGGATGATTCCGAACGTTTTTCCGAACCATGCCGGACAGACGCCGATGTACAATACCATCGATGCATCGCTGTGGTATTTCTATGCAGTGCTGCAATATTTGAAATACACCACACATTATGAGTGCTATTATGGGGAGAGGGAGATAAAGAAGGCGGCATTACCGGTGCCGAAGCAGCTTTCGGCGGAGGAGAGGTTTATCCGGGACAATATATATCCGGGTCTGCGGGAAATATTTGCGGCATACCGCGGCGGAACGGCGCGTTACGGTATTCACATGGATAATGACGGGCTGATTATGGGCGGAAGCAATCTGGACCAGCTGACCTGGATGGATGTGCGCGTGGGAGAGCTGGTGGTGACACCCCGCCACGGCAAAGCGGTCGAGATTAATGCGCTCTGGTATAACGCCCTGCGCTGCATGGAGATATTCATGGAG
>CAMALD010000084.1 GCA_945836355.1 uncultured Lachnospiraceae bacterium
TCGACTTCTTTTTTATTCATTGCAAGTCATTTTTTGTGGGGCAGGTCAAATTCAACACCCTAACAGCTTCTGCAGATTTATGATTCCACACCCCTGCTGCTCCTTCGGTCTTCCCTGGCTGGTCGCCGAGCGGCATAAGCGTAACCGTACCTCCTCCGGCGACAGCTCCGGCTCCTTCTGCAGCAGCAGACAGATTGCCCCTGCCACGATCGGCGCAGACATGGATGTTCCGCTCTTCTTCGTATATCCGATTGCTTTGAGCTGTTCCCGCAGCTGTTTTCTTTCCAGCAGTTCCTTCCATTGTTCCTCCGTCCACAGGGCTTTCGATGATCCGCCAAAATACTTTTTATATCGGATGATTCTTTCTCCTCTTTCTAACAGCATCGAAGAAAGGCTCGATATATTGCCTGCCGGGGCGACAATATCCGGCTTCATAATTCCGCTCCTCACGGGTCCGCGCCCGGAATACATGCCCGATATCATATGCTGCTCTGCAGAACCCACCGTGATTACTTCCTCACAGCATCCCGGAAAGGTTATACTTCCCCTCGCAGGGCCCTTATTTCCCGCGGAGCCTACCACACATACCCCTGCGTCCCACAGCTTGTGTATTACATTCATTATCCTGATATAGTCCCTGTCATCTTCATCACAGACCGCTCCAAAAGAAAGGTTAACTACCCTTATTGCATATTTTTGCCGGTTTTCCAATATCCATGTAAGCGCGGCAGTCACGGCTCCCGGCTCCCCGTCTCCCTCTCTGTTCAATGCTTTTAGCACTATAAAGGAACAATCCGGCGCAATCCCCTGCCTGCGCATATCCAGCAGCCCACTGCCGCCAAGTATTCCGCACACATGCGTTCCGTGCCCCGAATCATCATACGGCTGTTGTTTCAAATGAATAAAATCCCGAAATGCTGCAATTCGATTGCCCGGAATATCCGGATGTAGTCCGATTCCGGTATCAATCACCGCAGCTGTCACTCCTTTTCCGGTGTAACCGGCACGATGTGCCTCACCGGAATATACCAGTCTGCTTACACGCTCCATCACGCCTCCAGACCGGCCAAACCGATCATCAGCCGAAAAAAATAATTTCTCTTCTATTTTATTCATCGGCCTCTCTTTGGTGCAGTCAAAAATATTTCCCGCAAACAGGAAATAAGGCAAGCACATACTCATACAATACAGTGTAAAATCTTTTTGGAGGTAGCACAATGAGTGATTTGTCTGCTACAAATTGCGGCTGTGGTTGCGATAACAACGGCTGCGGACTTTTTAACGGAGGAAATAACTGCTGCACTTGGATCATCCTTTTGCTTTTGTTCTGCAATTGCGGATGCGGTAACGGAATGAGTTTTGGTAATGGCGGATGTGGCTGCAACAGTGATATCTTTATCATTATCATCCTGCTTCTGTTCTGTTGCAACGGCAACGGTAATGGCGGATGTGGCTGCGGCTGCTGATTCACCGGATGACCTCTTAGTCAAACATCACTTACCGTACAGGGAGAGGGGACGCCTTCTCCCTGCTTACAATTTCTCCTTTCCCTATTCATGATTTCTCCAGGTTTTGCTTGACATATTTTCATAGAAAATGCAAAATAAATAAGAATACAACACATTACTTATTATAGAAAAGAGGTAGCAGCATGGCAGGTTCCACCTTAGGAAAACATTTTCAGATTACCACCTGGGGAGAATCCCACGGAAAAGGCATCGGTGTCGTCATCGATGGTTGCCCGGCGGGAATTCCGCTCTCCGAGGAAACGATACAGGCATATTTAAACCGCCGCAAACCGGGACAGACAAAATATTCAACCCCGCGCAAGGAGAATGACATTGTAACCATTCAATCCGGTGTATTTGAGGGACGCACGACCGGGACTCCGATTTCTCTCGCCATCTATAACGAAACCCAACGTTCCGCCGATTATTCGGAAATAGCCGGATATTATCGACCGGGACATGCTGATTTCACCTTTGATGCTAAATATGGTTTCAGGGACTACCGCGGGGGCGGACGCTCTTCCGGCCGCGAGACCATCGGCCGTGTCGCCGCAGGTGCCATCGCCGCCGCTCTTTTAAAGGAGCTGGGCATCGAAGTCTTTGCTTTCACAAAATCCATCGGTCCGGTCCGCTGTGCAGAGGATATTTTCGCATCCATCACAGGCAATCAACCCCTATGCGCCGCCGAAGGTCTGAAGCGGGCTCTCGCCGCCCGCGACGCCAGCCCGCTGTTTATGCCGGATGCCGACCTTTCCCTGCAGGCGGAAGATTACCTGCTTGCAACCATGAAGGAAACGGATTCCGCCGGCGGGATTATCGAATGCATCATTTCTGGCATGCCTGCCGGTGTTGGAGAACCGGTATTTGACAAGCTGGATGCCGACCTTGCAAAAGCAATCTTTTCCATCGGTGCCGTCAAGGGCTTTGAAATCGGAGACGGCTTTCAGGCTGCCGCCGCGAAGGGTTCCGAAAACAATGATGCATTTTCGGGCATCAGGGACGGACGCGCTGTAAAGACCTCCAATCATGCCGGCGGCATTCTGGGCGGACTCAGTGACGGTACCGACATTGTAATGCGCGCCGCCATCAAGCCTACCCCTTCCATTTACCGCAGTCAGCAGACTATTAAGCGCGACGGCACACCGATAGACATCAATATTAAGGGACGGCACGACCCGGTCATTGTACCCCGCGCCGTTGTGGTGGTAGAAGCGATGGCTGCCATCACGGCTGCCGATGCCCTTCTATCCAACATGAGCTCGCGCATGGACCGCATCCGCGTTTTTTATTCAAAATAGTACCCTGCCTCTTGTACAGGTCTGTTATCCGCTCCGCCCAGGACCGGATAACAGACCTTTTTTTATGCACCCTCCATGCTGTGAATAGTATTTCTAAACTTTTTGTTTAATAATTCTTGACACCGTCAGGATAGCGAGTATAATTATATCCGTTATGTCAGTTTAGAAATTCTAAACTGAAAGTTTACTATTATATGGAAACGGCATGACAGGAGGTAATTATGAAAATCGGAGCAAAAATAAAAGAACTTCGCGTTCAAAAAAGCTTGACGCAGGAAGAGCTCGCCGACCGCTGCGAATTGTCCAAAGGCTTCATTTCACAGTTGGAGCGCGATTTAACCTCTCCTTCCATCGCGACCTTAGTCGACATCCTGCAATGCCTCGGCACCAACCTGGAAGAGTTTTTTTCCAAGACCGCCTCAGAACAAGTCGTATACAGCCGCACCGATTATTTCGAGAAAATTGATACGGAGCTGAAAAACAAGATTGAATGGATTATTCCTAACGCTCAAAAGAATATGATGGAACCGATTTTGCTGACTCTCGAGCCGGACGGCTCCACTTATCCTGATAATCCCCACGAGGGGGAGGAATTCGGATATATCCTCAGCGGCGCCATTTCCATCCATCTGGGCAACAAAACATATAAGGCCAAAAAAGGCGAATCCTTCTATTTTACACCAAATAAAAAGCATTTTATCAGTGCTTCCGGAAAAAGCGGAGCCTCCCTTCTCTGGGTGTCCACTCCGCCAAGCTTCTAAGCAAACGCGGGTTATGTCTGCGTTCCCCGAAACAATAATCTTCTTAGCGCCACAGCGCAGAAACGGAGTAACAAATGATTGACAACAAACTGATTGAATTGATCGGCGTGACCAAACGCTACGGTGGAAACACTGTTATTGATGATTTGAATCTCTACATCCGCGAAAATGAATTTTTGACACTGCTGGGGCCGTCCGGCTGCGGCAAGACTACTACTCTGCGCATTATCGGCGGTTTTGAAACTCCGGATGAAGGAAAGGTGCTTTTTGACGGCGCAGACATCACCAAGCTTCCGCCAAACGAGCGCCAGCTTAACACCGTATTCCAGAAATATGCGCTGTTTACCCATATGACCATTGCCGACAATATTGCCTTCGGTCTGAAGATAAAAAAGAAGAGCAAGCAGTACATTCAGGATAAGATTAAATACGCCCTTAAGCTTGTCAATCTTGACGGCTATGAAAACCGTATGCCCGACTCCCTCTCAGGAGGTCAGCAGCAGCGTATCGCAATTGCACGCGCCATCGTGAACGAGCCGAAGGTATTGCTTCTGGACGAGCCGCTTGGCGCACTGGATTTAAAGCTGCGCCAGGACATGCAGTATGAGCTGATTCGCCTGAAGAACGAGCTTGGTATTACCTTCGTCTATGTCACGCACGACCAGGAAGAGGCCCTGACCATGTCCGACACCATTATGGTCATGAACCAAGGGTATATCCAGCAGATCGGTACGCCGGAGGATATCTACAACGAGCCGGAAAATGCGTTCGTTGCCGATTTTATCGGAGAGAGCAATATCATCTCTTCCACTATGGTCAGAGATTGTCTGGTAAATATTCTGGGTGTCAACTTTCCTTGTGTGGACAAGGGCTTCGGTGAAAACAAACCGGTCGACGTTGTCATCCGTCCGGAAGATATCGATCTTGTCGCGCCGGAGCAGGGGCAGATAACCGGTCGCGTCACCTCTCTCATTTTCAAGGGTGTGCACTATGAAATGGAGGTCATGGCAAACGGCTATGAATGGCTGGTACATTCCACCGATATGTCACCGGTGGGCTCCGAGGTCGGTATCCATGTAGACCCGTTTGATATCCAGATTATGCACAAACCGGAATCCGAGGACGAGGCTGTCAGTGCAAAGGAACTGTAATGATTGGAAATGAGGTTTTGATATGAAGCGAAAAAATACAATACTGCTTTCCACTCCTTACGGATTGTGGATGCTTGGGTTTACCATTATTCCGCTCCTCATGGTCGTGTACTATGGCTTTACCACCAAAGCGGGAGAACTTACTCTTGACAATATCAGGCTGATTGCCACCGAGGAAAATATTCAGGCTCTCTGGATTTCCATCCGGCTTTCCCTGCTCTCGACAGCACTTTGCCTGGTGATTGCCTATCCTCTGGCAATGATTCTGCGCAATATGAAATTCAAGAGCAACAGCTTTATGGTGACAATCTTCATTATGCCGATGTGGATGAATTCACTGCTGCGTATTATCGCCTGGCAGAACATATTGGAGCGCAAGGGCGTACTGAATACCTTTCTGGAATGGTTACACATTCCGGCAATCAATGTGATTAACACCCCCACTGCCATAGTGCTGGGAATGGTTTATGATTTTCTGCCGTTCATGATTCTGCCGCTGTACAATACTCTCGCAAAAATTGATGAGAATGTCATCAGCGCGGCTCATGACCTCGGCGCCAACAATTTTCACACCTTCACAAAGATTATCTTTCCGTTGAGCCTTCCGGGTGTAATCAGCGGGGTCACGATGGTATTCGTCCCGTCCCTGACCACCTTTGTTATCTCGGATATCCTTGGCGGAAGCAAGGTACTCTTAATCGGTAACGTGATAGAACAGCAGTTCCAGAAACTGAACAACTGGCATTCCGGTTCCGGCTTATCGCTTGTACTGATGGTGTTCGTACTGTTAAGCATGGCGTTAGTCGGCAAATATGACAAGGGAGAAGGGAGTGCAAGCGTATGGTAGGAGTAAAACGATTTCTACAGAAAGTTTATCTGGGGCTTGTCATTTTGTTTTTGTATGCACCCATTCTGGTGCTGGTGGTGCTCTCGTTCAATGCATCCAAGTCCCGCGCAAAGTGGGGTGGCTTTACCACCAAATGGTATTCCTCGATGTTTACGAACGATACCATTCTGCTGGCATTAAAGGACACTCTGATTATTGCGTTATTATCCGCGCTCATTGCGACGATTCTCGGAACCGTAGCGGCAATCGGCATCAACCACATGCGCAGGCTTCCCCGCACCATTATGCTGGGTGTTACCAATATTCCGATGCTCAATGCCGAGATTGTGACCGGCATTTCCTTAATGCTTTTGTTCCTTGCGCTTGACATCGGGCTGGGCTTCTGGACGGTACTGCTGTCCCATGTTTCCTTTAATGTACCGTATGTCATTCTCAGTGTTATGCCGAAGCTTGCCCAGACCAACCGCAGTACCTACGAGGCTGCCTTGGACCTGGGAGCCACACCTCTGCGCGCCTTTATGTCAGTGGTATTCCCGGATATTTTTCCGGGTGTGCTCTCCGGCTTTTTGTTAAGCTTTACTCTTTCCCTGGACGATTTCATTATCACCCACTTCACGCGCGGTGCCACGGTCAATACATTATCAACCCTGATTTATTCCGAAACCAGGAAGGGAATCAAGCCGGAAATGTATGCGCTGTCCACTTTGCTCTTTATCAGTGTACTGGTACTGCTGCTCCTGGTAAACCGTCCGGGAAAACGCAATCAGAATGAAATATAAATATGAAAGGACTTAATATTAT
>CAMALD010000085.1 GCA_945836355.1 uncultured Lachnospiraceae bacterium
CTGAAAAATGCATTTTCGTACCGGGTATGTTATCGAAGGATGGACATCGGCTGGAAGGAGGACATGCCGGAGCTGCCGTTTTTTTCGGAGTCGAGAAATCTGGCAAAGTGTCTTGCGGGCAGCAGTGAGATTATATTGTTTGCAGCCACTGTGGGGCTGGAGATAGACCGTTACATTGCAAAGTGCCAGCGGTTTGCGCCCACTAAGGCATTGCTGGCGCAGGCATATGGTGCGGAGCGCGTGGAATCGCTCTGTGATGTCTTCAATGCCGAGGTGAAGGAGCTGGCGGCAAAGGAAGGGCTGCGTAGCACGCCGAGGTATTCACCGGGATACGGGGATTTGCCGCTGACGGTGCAGAAGGACGTGTTCCGGCTGCTTGACTGTAACCGGAAGATTGGTCTTACGCTAAACGACAGTCTTTTGATGACACCGTCCAAATCGGTGACGGCAATCATCGGGCTTGGTGCCTGCGTTGGAGCGCAGCGTGAGCATAAGTGCGAAACCTGTTTAAAAGAAAATTGCGAATATAGAAGGCAATCATAGACGGAGGATAAGATGACGGTATTAGAATATTTGAAGGAGCATTTGGTATATTTGGACGGCGGCATGGGTACCCTGCTGCAAAAGCGCGGACTGCTTCCGGGAGAACTGCCGGAGAGATGGAATGTGTCACACCCGGACGTGATTGTAGAGCTTCAGAAAGCATATTTTGACGCAGGCTCTAATATTATCTGTACGAATACCTTTGGAGCAAATTCCCTGAAATACGGAGAAGAAGAACTGGAAATCCTGATTCATGCTGCGGTGGAGAATGCGAAAAAAGCGCGCGATACCAGCAGCGGAACGCAGGAGAAGTTTATTGCGCTTGATATCGGACCGATGGGAAAGCTGTTAAAGCCGTACGGGGACTTTGAGTTTGAGGATGCGGTTGAGGTTTACGCAAAGACGGTGCGTATCGGTGCGGCATGCGGCGTCGACCTCATTTTTATCGAGACGATGAATGACAGCTACGACACCAAGGCAGCTCTTCTTGCAGCCAAGGAAAACAGTGACCTGCCGGTATTTGTCTCCAACGCATACGGTGAGGATGGAAAGCTGATGACGGGCGCGACTCCTGCCGCTATGGTGGCAATGCTGGAAGGAATGCATGCGGACGCCATCGGAGCCAACTGCTCGCTAGGGCCGAAGCAGCTTAAGGGTGTTGTGGAAGAATATCTGGAGTACGCTTCGGTGCCGGTGCTCTTAAAGCCGAATGCCGGCCTGCCCCGCAGCGAGAACGGTCAGACCATATACGATGTATTTCCGGAGGAGTTTTCGGAGGATCTTCTGGGCTATGTGCAAGCGGGAGTCCGCATTGCAGGCGGGTGCTGCGGCACCACGCCGGAGTATATTGCAGCGACGGTGCAAAAGACGAAAAATGTCTCGCCGAAAGAGGTGATTCCGAAGGAACGCACCCTGATTAGCTCGTATACACATGTGGTGGAGTTTAAGGATTCCCCGATTCTCATCGGTGAGAGAATCAACCCGACCGGAAAGAAGTTGTTTAAGGAAGCACTGAGAAACAACGATATTGACTATATATTAAGGGAGGGCCTGACGCAGCAGGAGAAGGGTGCGCATGTGCTGGATGTCAATGTCGGGCTGCCGGAGATCGATGAGGTGGAGATGTTAAAGAATGTCTGCTTTGAATTGCAGGCAATCATTGACCTGCCGCTGCAGATTGATACAACGAATGTCGAAGCCATGGAAACCGCGCTGCGCCGCTACAACGGCAAGGCGATGATTAACTCCGTAAACGGCAAGGAGGAGGTGATGCGGGAGATTTTTCCGCTGGTGCGAAAGTACGGAGGACTGGTCGTATGCCTTACCCTGGATGAGGACGGCATCCCTGACACGGCGCAGCGGCGTGTGGAAATTGCGCAGAGGATTATCTGCACTGCAGCGGAATACGGAATCGGGAAGAAGGATTTGATTTTTGATACGCTGGCAATGACGGTCAGCGCGGACAGTAATGCCGCTCTGGCAACGCTGCAGTCCTTAAATACCATCCGGCATGAGCTCGGCTGCCATACCTCGCTCGGCGTTTCAAACGTGTCCTTTGGTCTGCCAAACCGCGAGATTATCACGGCAGCGTTTTTCTCACTGGCGATGGAGAATGGATTGTCGGCAGCCATCATGAATCCAAATTCCGGGGAGATGATGAAGAGCTACTATTCTTTCCGGGCATTGCACGGATTGGATGAGAACTGCGCTGACTATATCGAGAATATCGGCAAGTACGCGGTATCCGCCGCAGCCCCGGCACCGCAGCAGGGCGCAGGCGCGGGAGCTACGGCGGAGGGAGGTTTTCAGAGTGAGCTGCAAAGAGCCATTGTAAAGGGGTTGAAGGAGCAGGCGGCAGCACTTACCAGAAAGCTTTTGGAGACGGAAGCGCCGCTTGATATTGTAAACGGGCAGATTATCCCGGCGTTGGATATCGTGGGTAAGGGCTTTGAGAACAAGACCATGTATCTGCCGCAGCTGCTCATGAGCGCAGAGGCATCGCAGCATGCTTTCGAGCAGATTAAACGAAAGATGGCACAGGGACCGTCTGAGAATGTCAGCCGGGGAAAATTTGTTATTGCGACGGTGCATGGGGATATTCATGACATTGGGAAAAACATTGTAAAGCTGATACTGGAAAACTACGGTTTTGATGTGTATGATCTGGGAAAGGATGTGCCGCCGGAAAAGGTGGTGGAAGCTGTCATAGAGCAGCAGGCACCGCTGGTGGGCCTAAGCGCGCTGATGACAACTACAGTACCTGCGATGGCGGAGACCATCAAGCAGCTCCGCGAAAAAGCACCTTGGGCAAAGGTTGTCGTGGGAGGTGCTGTGCTCACGCAGGAGTATGCAGACAGCATCGGAGCTGACTGCTACGCAAAGGATGCAATGGCGACCGTGAGATACGCGATGCAGGTGACCGGAAAATAGAGGCATGACCATAGGGCGTAGCAAATTATTTTATTGGGGAGGATTGATGATGCAGGACAGTAAGTATTTACTTAAATCGCCGGAGATAACGATTGTGCCGTCGAATGAGGATGATCTCTGGAATTCGGACTGGATCATTTCGCTGCGTGGGGGCGATAAGGAGCAGATTGGAACGGCTTCCTTTGCCGGGGAAAAAGCGCTTGGCACGGTACCGCTCCGCGTGGAGCTGAAGGAGGGATACCGTAATCAGGGCTATGGCACTGAGGTTTTCCGTCTGATGGTAAGCTGGGCGTTTGAGCGCAAGAGTGTATATGAAGTAACCGCAGTGACGGTGCACGAGAACGATAAATGCGTGAAGGCACTTTCCAAGGCCGGATTTATCTTTCGAAGCAGTGACGGACCGGTCGAGACATATTCTGTCATAAAGCAGAAGACCTCCTGGACAGGGCTCTATGTCATGATTGGCATCGTGATCGGCTGTTTGCTGGGTGTCGTGAGCGGAAATCTGTGGGTAGGCTTTGGAATCGGTATGCTGGCATGTCTGTCCATCGGGGCATCCATGGACATGGGAGCTGCCAGATACCGTGCGAACGTGACAGGCAAGAGAAAGCATTAAAGGGGGAGGTAAATATGTACAGATTTCCTAAGGATTTATTTACAGATGTACGCATTGAATCACAGAATACGGTGCAGTACTACATCAGAAACGGCGAGGTGGAAGGTGACAGCAATGTCTCCGTATCAGGAGCGATGGTAAGAGTTTACGATGGCGAGATGTGGTACACCAGCTTTACAAATAATCTTGATAAGATTCAGGAAGAAATTGATAATCTTGCCACGATAGCCTCACCGAATGAGAAGATTTATGATGACCCGGTAATACAAAACTTTGGCGCCTATAAGGATGATGTGACGAAGTATTCCGGCGAAAACAATGTAAAAAACATCAGCCGGGATGCTTATGAGAAGCTGGTAAATAATTATATTGATAAGTGTGTCGATGCCACCATCGAGGAGATAAAGTCATATAACTTCGGTTTTGGCAGCAGCTATATTAAGAAGGAATACTACTCCAGCAAGGGAGCGGAGATTAAGCAGGATATGCAGCGTGTGAGACTGTTTGCAGTATATGAAATCTCTGTAAACGGTGTGACCACTTCAGCCTTTAAGGGATATGTTGAGGATACTTACGACAAGCTTTTGAATAAAGAAAGTGAAATCATCGCGGAACGGGACAGGTATCTTGATTTCGCAAAGAGAGCTGTGGACGTGGAGCCGGGTGAGTATACCTGTGTTCTGGCGCCTGTGGTAACAGCTATGTTCACTCATGAGAGCTTTGGACATAAGAGCGAGGCCGATTTCATGCTCAATGACAAGACGCTTCAGGATGAGTGGGTTATGGGCAAGCAGGTCGGAAATGCGAAGGTATCCATCTGCGACAGGGGAGATCTGCCTAACAACGGATATCTGCCTTATGATGATGAGGGAAACAAAGCAAGTGTGACGTGGCTTATCAGGGACGGTGTTCTCAGCGGGCGTCTTCATGACAGCAAGTCCGCCGCTGTTTTAAAGGAAAAGGTTACGGGCAATGCCCGTGCCGAGGGGGTATACCACACTCCTATGGTAAGAATGACAAATACCTATATGGAAAAAGGCACGGATAAGGCGGAGAATATGATTGCCGGTGTAAAGGACGGCATCTATGTCTATGCGGTGGATTACGGCACCGGAATGTCAACCTTCACAATGCAGCCGAATCTGTGTTACCGGATACGCGACGGTAAACTCTGTGAGCCGGTGAGAGTTCATGTGGTGACCGGAAGTGTATTCGAGACACTTTTTGATATTGATGCGGTAGGCGACGATTTTGTATTATTCAATACCTTTACCTGCGGGAAGAACGGACAGTCGGCACCGGTATCCGCGGGCGGTCCTACCATTCGGGTAAAGAAGCTGAACGTCAATTAAGCGGGGGTGGCGAATATGAGAGAAAAATTTACAGCAACAGAAATTATATCAGAAGTAAGGTTTCAGGAAAATAAAGTAATTTCCTTCGACAAGAAGAATTCCACTACATATTCATTCCGGGTTTTAGAGGGCGGTTTTATTGGGATTCACTATCAGGAGGGAGAAATGTCGGATGAGGAGGGATATGCTTTAGCAGAGAAAAATCTGGAATTAAAGCGTCCGTATAAATTCGATGTTGAGACCGGTGTACGCCACCGCGACAAGACGGAAAAGGTGTTGTCAGACAAGGAGCTGCTCGATGTGGCGAGGGAGACAGTCAGGTATATCAGTGAAAAATATCCCGATTTTTCGTTTGTGGGTTCCTTCAGTCAGAGGATAAGCCTCACGAAGCAGGAGAACGGGAAAGGGCTTGATTATTCCAATAAGGATTGTTCGGTAAGTGCAAACTTTTCTTTTAAGCATAAGGACAGCAAGGACATAACAGACGGCTCCTTTGGTCTGAGTGACCGCAATTTCGATGTAAATATGCTCTATGAGATGGCAGATAATTATCTGTCGAACTATGATAAGGAGCTGGAGCTTCCGGAGGAGATTGTTCTGCAGACCCAGTACTACGGTCTGATTGGCAAGCTGAAGGAGAGTCTGGACTCCGAGAGCTTGGCATTGGGGACCTCCCTGCTATCCGGAAAAATCGGTCAGAAGGTGTTTGCAGATGATTTCAGTCTGATTCACGATGTTTCTGACGAGGTATGCTGGCATAGTCCGTTCTTCGACGGGGAAGGCGTTGTCCTGGAAAATGACAAGCTGCCTTACATTGAGAACGGTGTGGTTCTCCGCGGATATGCCGACAAGAGGATTGCAGACAAGTTCGGTGTCGAGCATACAGGAAGTGCATGGAGATCATTTGCTGATGTTCCTTCCAACGGAAATGTCAATTTCCAGATTGACCGCAGTAAAAAGACGATTCGGGAGCTGCTTAACGGAAGAAAGACCATCATTCTTCTTGCTGCAATGGGCGGAGGCTTTAATGATAAGGGCGAGTATGTCATGCCGGTACAGAAGGCGCTGCTTAGTGACGGAGAGAAAATTCTCGGCAGGCTGAAGGAGTTCACGCTTGTCAGCAGCATGTTCCAAATGTTCGGAGAGGATTTTATCGGCGTGGGAAGTGACAAACCGATATTTCATGATAAGTCGGTCCTGATAAAGATGGGGCTGGGAAAATAGAAAGTTTATAGCGGTTAATCGGAATATTCTTGGGTTCCCCAATTTTGCACTGATGCGAGCCGGAGAGGTTGTTCATTGTAGGATTGCTCTCGCTTATTTCGGATTTTTCAGGATGCTTTAGCATATTATTCTGATATGTGACGCGCCGGTCGCAATGCGTCATCCATGACGCTGCTCCCTGATTTGTCCATC
>CAMALD010000086.1 GCA_945836355.1 uncultured Lachnospiraceae bacterium
GGTGAGCAGGGCACCGGGAGTAAGCTGCAAGATTTGGCTCACGCAGGTGTATGAGTAATCGAATAGCTGCCAAGGAAGGAGTCGGAAACAAAATGATTGTGGAACCGAAAGTAAAGGGGTTTATCTGCATTACCGCACATCCGGACGGATGCCGCGAGAGTGTGCGCAGACAGATAGAATATGTGAAATCAAAGAAACCGGAGCATCCGGCAAATGCACCGAAGAAGGTGCTGGTAATCGGAGCATCGACCGGGTACGGTCTGGCATCGCGCATTACCGCAGCATTCGGGTATGGGGCGGACACGCTGGGAATTATGTTTGAAAAAGAAGCCACCGAAAAGCGCACAGCCACGCCGGGAATGTACAATACGAAGGCATTTGAGGCCTTTGCCGCACAGGAGGGTCTGTTTGCGGAGTCAATCAATGGTGACGCATTTTCGGATGATGTCAAAGCGCAGGCGATTGACATCATCCGAAACAACCTCGGCAAGGTGGATATGGTGGTATATAGTCTTGCAGCGCCAAGGAGGACGGACCGTGACGGCACCGTGTATTCCTCCGTGTTAAAGACCATCGGACAGGATTACACCAATAAGACGCTCGATTTGCGCACAAACGAGATTACCCGGGTTACCGTGCCTCATGCGAATGAGGAGGAGGTGGCGGCAACCATCAAGGTTATGGGCGGTGAGGACTGGCAGGAGTGGATCCGACAGCTTTCCGATGCCGGTGTGCTGGCGGAGAGCGCGACCACGGTAGCCTACTCCTATATCGGACCGGAGGTCACCCATCCGATATATTTTAACGGCACCATCGGTATGGCGAAAAAGCATCTTGAGGATACGGCAAATGCGCTGCGTGAGCAGTATGCTAGGCAGGGACTGAAGGCGTACGTTTCGGTGAACAAAGGGCTTGTGACCCAGGCGAGCTCCGCCATTCCGATTGTACCGCTGTACATGAGTCTGTTGTACAAGGTCATGAAGGAGCAGGGGCTGCACGAGGGCTGCATTGAGCAGATGGAGCGGCTGTTCCGGGAACGCCTCACTCTGCCGGAGATTCCGGTGGATGCGGAAAACCGCATTCGCGTGGATGATTATGAGATGAAGCCAGAGGTGCAGCAGGCGGTACGTGCGGCGTGGGATGCTGTGAATACTGAAAATCTGAAGGAGTATGCCGATATCGACGGATATTATGAGGATTTTTATCATATGTTTGGATTCCGGTACGACAATATCGATTATTCCAGGGATGTCGAGATTTAATAACAAAAGGAAAGCAGCCGGGATGCATAAGGAACGTATCGCCTTCATATGCTGATATAGAATGCAGAAGGAAAGAGGCTGGTAAGCCATGCTTCGTGAATGGGGCAAAGACAAAGCATTCTGGCTATCGCTCGCAATCAGTTATGGCGCAGGAGTGCTGGGAACTTTACTTACACTCGGTAAAATGGGAATATACACAAGGATAACACAGCCGCCTCTGGCACCGCCGGGGTGGCTGTTTCCTGTTGTATGGACGGTTTTGTATTTCCTGATGGGGCTGGCAGCTTATCTGGTATATCGTGATTGTGGCAGTACAGTACCTTTGCAGCAGGAGAAGAAGGCGGATGCCCTGAGCTGGTATCTGTCACAGCTTTTACTCAATATCGTCTGGCCGATATTGTTCTTCCGGTTTGAAGCATTCTGGCTGGCGTTTCTTTGCATTGTCGGTCTGTGGGGCAGTATTCTGATGACCTATCGCAGATTTCGGACCCTGTGTCCGGCAGCAGGTATCATGATACTGATATACCTCGTGTGGGTGAGCTTCGCTGCGTATCTGAATCTTGCAATTGCGCTGCTTAATTAGCCGCACGGAGGGTAAAAAGGTTTACATTTCGGGCGATTTGTGATATTCTATGACCAATGCAGTAAGGGAAAAGTACAAAACGAAAAGGATTCAGAAAGAGAGGTAATTTTCAGGGCATGAAGAAAATTGCAGAACAGATAGCAGAGGAATTGAAAAAAGCATTTGCGGAATGCGGTTATGAGGAGCGCTTTGGCATGGTAACGGTCTCAAATCGTCCGGATTTGTGCCAGTATCAGTGCAATGGCGCAATGGCAGCAGCAAAGCAGTATAAAAAGGCTCCGATTATGATTGCCAATGAGATTGTGGAGAAATGTGCAGGCAATCCGATGTTTGCAAAGTTCGAGGCGGTGATGCCGGGCTTTATCAATATCACCCTCGCCAACCGATTTGTATCAAAGGCGCTTGCCGGTATGGCGGCGGAGGAAAAGCTGGGCGTGTCGACAGGAAAGCCGCAGACCGTCATCGTGGATTACGGCGGCGCCAATGTCGCAAAGCCGCTGCATGTCGGCCATCTGCGTTCCGCAGTAATCGGTGAGTCGGTAAAGCGCATGAAGCGTTTTATGGGCAATAAAGTAATCGGCGACGTGCATCTTGGCGACTGGGGTCTGCAGATGGGGCTGATTATTGAGGAATTGCGTGATCGCAAGCCGGAGCTGGTATATTTTGATGAGAATTATACCGGAGAGTATCCGGCGGAGGCTCCGTTTACGATTAGTGAGCTGGAAGAAATCTACCCTGCGGCATCCGCGAAGTCGAAGGAGGATGAAGCGTTTAAGGAGCGCGCCCATAGGGCAACGGTGCTTTTGCAGAGCGGAAACCCTGCCTTCACCGCGCTCTGGAAGCATATCATGGCGGTTTCGCTCGCCGATTTGCGCAAAAATTACGACAACCTGAATGTGCATTTTGATCTTTGGAAGGGTGAGAGCGATGCGCAGCCGTACATCCCGGATATGATTGAGGATTTGTGCAGCCGGGGCATTGCCTATGAAAGCCAGGGAGCTCTGGTGGTGGATATCGCGCAGGAGAGCGATACGAAGGAGCTGCCACCGTGCATCGTGCGCAAGTCCGACGGGGCGGCAATCTATGCGACCTCCGATCTGGCAACCATTCTGGAGCGCGAAAAGCTGTATCAGCCGGATCAGTATATCTATCTGGCGGACAAGCGTCAGGAGCTGCACTTTACCCAGGTGTTCCGCACTGCCCGCAAGGCAGGCTATGTGAAGCCGGAGACCCGCATGGATTACATCGGCTTCGGTACGATGAACGGCAAGGACGGCAAGCCGTTTAAGACACGTCAGGGCGGCGTGCTGCGTCTCGAATATCTGTTAAAGGATGTGGAGGATGCAGTGTTTGAGCGGATTCAGGAAAACCGCACCGTGGATGAGGACGAGGCACATAAGACCGCAAAGATGATCGGTCTGGCGGCAATCAAGTACGGTGATTTGTCCAATCAGGCGGCGAAGGATTACGTGTTTGATGTAGACCGCTTCGCTTCCTTTGAGGGAAACACAGGGCCATACATTCTTTACACGATGGTCCGCATCAAATCAATACTTGCCAAATATCAGGAGCAGAGCGGAAAAACCGCCGACACATCGGCGCTTGCGGCGGAAGAAGACCGCGCATACAGTGCAAGTGAGGTGGAGCTTATGCTGGCAGCGGCGCGTTTTGCCGACACGATAGAGCGCGCGGCCGATGAGCTGGCACCGCATAAAATCTGCCAGTATATCTACGAGCTGTCCAACGCGTTTAACAGCTTTTATCACGAGAACAAGATTCTGGCACAGGAGGATGCCGCAAAGCAGGCGCAGTGGATTGCATTGATTTCGCTGGTGCTCCGCGTCCTGAATGTGTGCATCGACCTGCTTGGCTTTGAAGCACCGGACCGCATGTAAACCAAAGAAAGAAGGCGTAGTTATGTACAAAAAACTAGCAAGGCTTGTGATTTATAAAAATATCAGCCGGGACAGCATTCTGTTCCGGCTGGCTGACGTCATCGAGCAGTACGAGCGCGGTGCGGTAAACCCGGAGGATACCATCACTGCGATTTACGAGCAGATACACCGTTTGCTGGATGTCGCTACGGAGTACGGCTTCGATGAGAATCTCTGGCAGAATTATCTGGCGTATCTTCTTGCCAGCGTGGAAAACCCGTTCAGCATGGTGTGCGAGAAAAACGGTGCGCAGGAAGGCACGGTCAATCAGTTTGCAAAGGGAGATTTTGCAATCTTTCATGAGCTTTTCCACTATGATTTTTCTGTGCTTGAGAGGGAGCTTGGAATCGACTGCTTCTCCACCGTTACCCATTATAAGGCAATCGTGAAAAACGAGCGCAGCTATAATTACAATGTGAGCGAGAAGGTGCAGGCGTTGAGCCGGGAGATTGCGCAGGCAGCATCCGCCGATGAGATTTTTGATATCGTGACAAAATTTTATCAGGCATACGGCGTCGGCAAGTTTGGTCTGAATAAGGCCTTCCGCGTGCGCCATACGCAGGAGGGGGCAGAGCTGTACCCGATTACCAACACCGACGAGGTGCATCTGGATGATCTGGTGGGATACGAGCTGCAGAAGCAAAAGCTGATTGACAATACCCTTGCGTTTGTGGAAGGAAAAAAGGCAAACAACGTATTGCTCTACGGTGATGCGGGCACCGGAAAATCCACCAGCATCAAGGCGATTTTAAATGAGTACTATGACCGCGGGCTCCGCATGATAGAGATTTATAAGCATCAGTTTGAGGATTTGTCGACCGTCATTTCCCAGATTAAGAACCGCAATTACCGCTTTATCATATATATGGATGACCTCTCGTTTGAAGAGTTTGAAATCGAATATAAGTATCTCAAGGCCGTGATTGAGGGTGGTCTGGAGACCAAGCCGGACAATGTGCTGATCTATGCGACCTCCAACCGCCGCCATCTCATCCGCGAGACCTGGAGTGACCGCTCGGATATGTCGCAGGACGAGCTGCACCGCTCGGATACGATGCAGGAAAAGCTCTCCCTGGTGGCAAGATTCGGCGTCAGCATCAATTACAGTGCGCCGACGCAGAAGGAGTATTTTACCATTGTAGAGCATCTGGCAAAGCCGTACGATTTCTTCGGACTTAGCAGGGAGGAGCTGCTGGTGCAGGCAAATGCATGGGAAATGCGCAACGGGGGACTTTCGGGCAGAACCGCACAGCAGTTTATTATTCATATGGCGGGCAAAAACCCTTTGACATAACGCTACGACGCTGATAGAATAAAGGAGAAGGCATTTTTTGTTTCAAAGGAGATGTATATGAAAAAACGAAATCATAAAATCAGTCAGACCTATTGCGGTTTGCGCATTCGTCTGTGTCTCGGCACTGCGGTGCTTGCAGCAGGCGTGATGGGGGCGGCTCTGCAGCCGGCAGCCGTATACGCTGAGGATTATACAGATGTTTTTTATAAAGGCGAGGCAGAAGGAAAGGTAAATGTGCGGGTGGCACCGGGGCAGGACAATGAACAGGTGACGCACGGCGGCGAAAAGGTGCAGTTAAAGGCCGGCGATGTGGTTATAATCATCGGCGAAGAGATGGTGGGCGACAAGGTATGGTATAAGGTCCACTTCATGATCGGCAGCGATGAAATCATCGGATATTCGACCAGCAGCTATATCAAAAAGACCAGTGTGCAGATAACCCCGACGCCGACTCCGACGCCGGAGCCGACACCGTCTCCTACACCGGAGCCGACCAAGGAGCCGGAACCGACGGAGGAGGTCACACCAAGTGCAGTACCGGAGGAAAAACCGGAGGAGGAAGAAAAATCCGGCGGCAAGGGCGGTATTATTGCAGCAGTTATCGTCATTCTGCTGGCAGGAGGAGCGCTGGTATTCTTAAAGTCCCGCAAGGCGCAGGCAGCAGGCAGGGCGGCAAGCCGCAAGATGGCCCAGCTCAAGAAAATGAAGCTGGAGAGCGGTGAGAATGAGGAAGAGGATAACAGCCGCGGCAGGAGAAAGCCGGAGGTCAAGACAAAGGTGAATTATCGTGAGACGCAGGCAGACCAGGTATATCAGGATGTATATCTGAAAAAGGGTGCCTCCGGAAACGAAAATCAGGAAAATCCGGAATACGCCTACATCGACCAGGGGGATTCCGAGGAGATTAAGGCGAATGCAGCCAGAGAGAACGAGGAGCGCAGAGCCCTCCGCGAGGAGATTGAAAACCTTCGCGAGCATGATCTGGTAATCCATAAGTATTTCGGCAAGGGCGAGGTATTTGACAATTCCGATGTCCGCCTCATTGAGGTGCGTTTCGGCGGCGAGGCACGTTTTATGAACAAGGATGCGCTTGCGGCAAAGAAGCTGATGAAACGCTGCAGCGAGGATACCATGAGGTATCACCGCAGAGCTTCGGACCGTCAGCCGCGCGATGAATATTTTGATGAATAATTTAGTTTATACGAGTGACGAAAGCCCGACCTTCTGTGAAAAAACGCAGAA
>CAMALD010000087.1 GCA_945836355.1 uncultured Lachnospiraceae bacterium
GTCCCTGCGGTCTGTCTCCCGGTCTGCGCTCGCCGTACTGTCCCTGCGGTCTGTCCCCGGCTCTGCGCTCGCCCGGCTGTCCCTGTGGTCTGTCCCCGGCTCTGCGCTCGCCCGGCTGTCCCTGCGGTCTGTCTCCCGGTCTGCGTTCACTTCCTGCTTGCGGCACTGCTCCGCCCGCTGCAGGACGACGGTCCGGATTCTGCGGTGCTGCAGCCGGTTTCTTCTCCTCGACAGGCTCCTTCGCAGGTTCCTTTACCGGCTTCTCCGGCACCTTTTCTTCCTTTTGGGGAGAAAAATGCCTGTTCAAAATTTCAATTTCCTTATCCTCGATGTTGCTGCTGGCTGTTTTTCCGGTCACACCGTTCTTTTCCAAAACGCCAATGACATCCTTTGAGGCTAAGTTTCTTTCCTTTGCCCACTCATGAATTCTTTGTTTTGCCATATTCTACCTCATTTTCTATTCCTGTGCGATTCCGCCCGAACCCTCGAAATCGATTTTCAATGTTTCAAGATATCTGCATACCGTTTTTGCCATTCCTGCATCCTTAATTGCCAGCGATGCCCTGAATTCTTTTCCGATTCGTTCTCCCAGGGTTTCCTTATCTGAAAAGCTACAGCATGGAACCTGATAATATGCGCACATGTTCCGAAACATCTTTTTGGTGTTCTCAGATGCATCCCCTGCTACGACTACCAGTCTGGCATGCCCTTCCTTCACTGCCTTTTCTGTTGAAAACTCACCGCTCGCAAGCTTACCTGCCTTCTGCGCCATTCCAAGCATGGCATAAAGCTTTTTTTCCGCCGTCAGCCTTGCCGGCTCTTTTTCAGACATTTCCATGAAGCTCCTTCAACTCACTTTCCAATGCCGCATACACATCAGCCGGAATCGCAATCTTTAAGGACCGTTCCAGCCCCTTATTTTTCTGTGCCTTTAAATAGCACTCCAGTGTACCGCATATGTATGCGCCCCGTCCGTTCTTCTTTCCGGTCGTATCGATTACAATCTGTTCTTCCGGCGTCCGAATCACACGGATCAATTCTTTTTTATTCTTCATTTCACCACAACCGGTACATTTCCGGAGCGGCACTTTCCTAACAGTTGCCAAATCATCACCTCACACATGCGTTCCGAAGGCTTAACGATTGTACTCGTCCGGGTAATCCTCCGCGTATTCGCCCTCATACTCACCGTCATATTCGCCCTCATACTCGCCGTCATAATACTCCTCATAATATCCGTCGTCCGCACCGTCGCTCTTGATGTCAATCTTATATCCGGTCAGACGCGCTGCAAGTCTTGCGTTCTGTCCCTCCCGTCCGATAGCCAGGGAGAGCTGGTAGCCCGGAACAATTACTCTCGCGCTCTTCTCTTCTTCATCCACCTCTACCGAAACCACCTTAGCAGGACTGAGAGCGTTTTGAATCAACGTTGCCGGATCATCGCTCCAGTTTACGATGTCAATCTTCTCACCACGAAGCTCATCCACAATCGCATTTACTCTCGCTCCGTTGATACCTACGCATGCGCCTACCGGATCGACGTTCGGATCATTCGAGCTGACCGCAATCTTGGTTCTTGCACCGGCCTCACGAGAAATACTGCGAATCTCTACGATGCCGTCCTTCACCTCGGTAACCTCCGCCTCAAACAAACGCTTTACCAGCTCCGGATGAGTTCTGGATACGATAATCTTAGGTCCCTTGGTCGTATCCTTAACCTCGACCACATAGAGCTTGACACGCTCGGTCGGACGGAAATGCTCGCCGGCAATCTGCTCATTCTTTGTCAGCACCGCGTCAACCTTGCCGAGATTGATGCTGACGTTTTCCCCGACATAACGCTGCACAATACCCGTCACAATGTCGCGCTCTTTCTCATAATACTGATTGTAAAGTACCTTGCGCTCCTCCTCGCGAATCTTCTGCACCACAACCTGCTTTGCCTTCTGGGCTGCGATTCTTCCGAAGTTCTTCGGTGTAACCTCAATGTTTACGATATCTCCTACCGAGTACTTCCCCTTCGGGAACTTCTGTTTTGCTTCCTCAAGGGTAAGCTGCAATACCGGGTCCTCTACCTCTTCCACGATTTCCTTCTCCGCATATACATGGAATGCACCGGTCTCACGGTTGATGGTCACCTTAATGTTATCCGCCTTACCGTACTGGTTCTTGCATGCTGTTACCAGAGAATTTTCAATCGCCTCAAGCAGAATTTCCTTGCTGATATCCTTTTCCTTTTCAATCTGATTTAACGCCTCAATCAGTTCCTTATTGCTCTCCATTATCTTCACCTTTTCCTTTCTGTTATGGAATTTTGTTCTTAAAAATCAATCGCCAACCGGATCAATGCAATGTTGTTTCTTTCCAGAACCACCGTCTCCCCGTGCTCTCCTGTCAGAGTAACCGTCTCCTTATCAAAGGCTGTCAGAATTCCGTCAAAGTCCTTCCTCTTATCCATCGCACGGAACAATTTGGCCTCCACCTTTTTGCCGATACTTCTTGCGAAATCCTTATCCTTCTTTAGCTGTCTTCCGAGTCCCGGAGAACTCACCTCAAAAATGTAGGATTCCTGAATATAATCCTTTTCATCCAGCAAATCGCTCATTCTTCTGCTGACCGCCTCACAGTCATTGACCGTAATGCCGCCCTCCTTGTCGATGTATGCGCGCAGATACCAGTTGCCTGCTTCCTTCACGTATTCCACATCCACAAGTTCAAAATGATACTCGTTAAGGATTGGCAGAATCAGTGCTTCTGTCTTCTGCTCATATTCCTCCCGCTTTGTCATCCTCTCACCTCTTTTCCGGACGCATTTCTGCATATCCAAAAACAAAGAGTGGACTCACGTCCACTCTTCTTATATCTTATCATCAAATCAATTACATTATACCCAATATTTCTCAAAAAGTCAAGCAATTTCTCTCTTGAATTTTCGTATTTCCGCAGCATTTTCTCAGCCGGGCATATTTTCTCCATTTCTCACCCGCACCGTAACCTCTCCGGTGTTCAGTACAGCTCTCCGGCCATCCTCATACTCGATGACCAGACCTCCGTTCTCATCAATGTCACGGGCAACCGCTGCCACAGGCTCGCCCTGTGTCAGCACCCAGATATTCTGCCCCAGCAGCATGGAATGCTCACGGTATTCCTCCAAAAAGCTGTGATCCGAAAGATTCCCCGCTATACGGTCAAGCTGCACGATAACCTGCGCCACCAGCTGGTTTCTTGTCACTGCAATTCTTCTATCATTCTCATAGAGCGCTCCCGCAATCTCTCTGAGTTCCTCCGGAAACTGCTTCGGTGCAATGTTAAAGTTGATGCCGATTCCCGGAATCACACAGTCCACTCTTCCTGTTTCGCAGTCCGTTACCGCCTCGGTAAGAATCCCGCAGACCTTCTTTCCGCGGTAATAAAGATCATTCACCCATTTGATATCCGTCACAATTCCGGTCACACTGCGAATTGCACGATGCACTGCCACGCAGGCAGCCGTAGTAATAAAAACTGCATCGCCTGCACTTAACTGCGGTCTTAACAGCAGACTCATGCAGATATTGCCGCCCGGTACCGATACAAAGCCTCTTCCGCGCCGTCCGCGCCCGGCAGTCTGCCTCTCCGCTACGATGACCAGCCCCTCCTTGGCACCGTCATTTGCCGCCTGCTTCACCAGTGTATTGGTCGAGGTTGTCTCACGATATACCACAATTTTACGATCCTGATACTCCTGCGGCAGGAATGTCCGTATCCCTTCCTCGGAAATCACATCGATATTCTCCGGAAGACAATAGCCCCTGTTTGGCACTGCAAGGATTTCGTATCCTTCCTTTTCCAGCTGCTTCATCGCCTTCCACACTGCGGAGCGCGACACCTGAAGCTCTTCCGCCAGCTGCTCGCCCGAAAAATAGTTGCCCCTATTTTCCTCTAGCTTTGTCAAAACATCACTTTTTACCGTCATATTCTTCTCTCTTCCCAATCAGCCGTTTTTTCCCGAAACCACCATTGCCGCCTCCGGCAACTATGAATACATGCGGTGCTTTCTAAGATAAATCCTCTATCTGCCAGTCCACAGGCTTCTCCCCGTGTGCCACCAAAAACTCATTGGCTTTACTGAAATGCCTGCACCCAAAAAAACCGCGGTACGCCGACAAAGGGCTTGGATGCGGTGCCATCAGCACGAGATGCCTGGGATTGGTCAGCATCGGACGTTTTGCCTGCGCCGGCTTCCCCCACAGAAAATATACGATTGGACGGTCCTGCGCATTTACTGCCTGAAGTACCGCATCGGTAAACTTCTCCCAGCCCCTTCCCTGATGGGAATTGGCCTCATGAGCCCGCACCGTCAATACAGTATTGAGCAGCAGCACTCCCTGTTCCGCCCATTTTTTCAAATAGCCGTGCCGCGGGATACTACAGCCTAGGTCATCATGCAGCTCCTTATATATGTTCTGCAGTGACGGCGGAATCTCCTGCTGCTCCGGCAGCACCGAAAAGCTAAGTCCGTGTGCCTGATTCTCATTATGATACGGATCCTGTCCCAGCAAAACCACCTTCACCTTACTAAGCGGTGTGAAATGAAATGCATTGAAGATATCATCCGCAGGCGGATATATAATATGCGTGGAATACTCATTTTTGATGAACCGGTACAGTTCCCCATAGTAGCTTTTCTTAAATTCCGGCTGCAAGACTGACAGCCAGTCATTCTGTATCATTGCCATAGTGCTTCCCCTTTTATAATCGGACACTCACTCCGTTATCGCGCAGATACTGCTTAACCTGCCGAATTTCCAGCTCCTTGTAGTGAAAAAGCGATGCCGCCAGTGCCGCCTCGGCCTTTCCGTTTGTGAGCGCTTCCTTAAAATGCTCCGGCGTTCCGGCTCCCCCCGATGCAATCACCGGAATGGACACGTTCTCAGACACCGTTCTGGTCAATTCCAAATCATACCCCGCTTTTGTGCCGTCACAATCCATACTGGTCAGAAGAATCTCACCGGCTCCGAGCTTATTGGCCTGTATTGCCCATTCTACCGCATCAATCCCCATATCGACCCTGCCGCCGTTCTTAAAAATATTCCAGCCGCTTCCGTCTGCACGGCGCTTTGCGTCAATCGCTACCACAACACACTGGCTTCCGAATTTTTCAGCAGCCTCGCTGATCAGATTCGGATTCATGATTGCCGCTGAATTGACTGCAACCTTATCCGCTCCTTCCCTGAGCAGCATTTTAAAATCATCCACCGAACGAATCCCGCCACCCACAGTAAACGGGATAAATACCGTTTCCGCAACCCGGCGAACCATCTCCACCTTGATTGCCCTCGCATCCGACGATGCCGTAATATCCAAAAAAACCAGCTCATCCGCTCCGGCCCTGCCATACTCGGCACCAACCTCCACCGGATCACCGGCGTCTCTCAGATTTACAAAGTTTGTTCCCTTAACAACACGTCCGTTATGTACATCCAGACAAGGAATGATTCTCTTCGTAAACATTTTTTGCCTCCTGATGTTATTTTGTTCCACTCACCGCTGCTAAAACAGGAATAATTCTCTGTTTAAAGCATTTCAGCGAAATTTTTCAAAATCTGCAGCCCGGTCTCCCCACTTTTTTCCGGATGAAACTGGCATGCAAACACATTGCCATGCTCCACTGCGGCATGAATTAAGGTGCCATACTCTGTAGTAGCCGCCACATCCTCCGGGTTTTCTGCCGCAAGATAATAGGAATGCACAAAATACACATACGGCTGCTCCGGCAGATTTTTGAGCAGCCGGGATTTTTCCGAAACCTTCAGTGAATTCCAGCCGATATGCGGAATCTTTAAACCCGGTTTCTCCGGAATATGCAATATTTTGCCCGGCAGTAAGGACAGCCCCTCCGCTTCCGGACTCTCATCGCTGCTCTCAAACATCAGCTGCAATCCCAGACAGATTCCCAAGAAAGGCTTCTGCTCGCGAACCACTTTCTGAATCACATCCACCAGCCCGTAGCGCTTCAATTTTTCCATCGCACTGCCGAATGCACCGACCCCCGGCAGAATTACTCCGGCTGCCCGCATAATCTCGTCCGCATCCCGCGTTATAATTGCGTTCTGCCCGATATGCTCCAGTGCATTCTGAACGCTTTTCAGATTTCCCGCATCATAATCCAAAACCGCTATCGTCTTTTCTGTACACATTCTGCTTCCTTTCCGATTTTGCAAAATAATCCTGTTGCATGATTTCCTGTTCCTTTTCAAAATTGTAAAACTGTCAGAGGTCAAATCCTGCCTCTGACAGTTTTTTCAATAG
>CAMALD010000088.1 GCA_945836355.1 uncultured Lachnospiraceae bacterium
ATATATTAGAAGGAATTCAAGATAATGGAGAAATTTCAGAGGATGCAAAATCAAAGGTAGAGATATTATTAAAACAAAGTTTTAGACCTGAATTCTTAAATCGTTTAGATGAAATTGTATTTTATAAACCGCTTCGTAAAAATGAAATTTCTAAAATATTGGATTTACTAATTAATGATCTAGAAAGAAGACTGGAAGATAAACACATCAAACTTGAACTAACTCAGTCAGCAAAAGACTACTTAATTGATAATGGCTATGATGAAGTTTATGGCGCTAGACCTTTAAAAAGATTTGTGCAAAAGAAGCTTGAAACCTTGATTGCTAAAAAAATCTTAACTCAGGAAAAAAAATCTTGACAAAGTGCGACGCATCCTTTATACTATCCGCTGTAAAGAAAATAACTTTACAGGTGGTGCTAAAATGAATGCCGAGGTACAGGAAAAAATAAATGCAGAGGACGAGCGCTTGCGCGAGGTCTATGAGTTGTCCCTTTTGTTTGATTTTTACGGCGAGTTACTGGGAGAGCATAAGAAGCAGATATTTGAAGATTATGTACTGAATGATTATTCGCTCGCAGAGGTTGCGGGGGAAGCAGGCATCAGCAGACAGGGCGTGCATGATATAATCAAGCGCTGTACCAGGTCATTGAAGGAATACGAAGAAAAGCTCCATCTGGTAGAAAAGTTTGAGCAGACAAAAAAGCTGGTAGGGGACATAAAAGAAATCTCCGAGGAGATTCGCTGCTCCGGCAATGTCTGTGAACTGGAAAAAATCACAATGATTTCCGAGCAGATATTAAATGAGATATGATGCGGAAGTCAGTATTGTTTCGATATACCGCATAAGCGGAGAATTGAGGATATGACATGGCTTTTGAAAGCTTATCGGAAAAACTTCAAAATGTATTCAGGGGACTCCGCGGGAAGGGAAAGCTGTCCGCGGCGGATGTCAAGGCAGCGTTGAAGGAAGTTAAGATGGCTCTTCTGGAGGCGGATGTTAACTTCAAGGTGGTCAAAAACTTTATCAGCTCCGTGCAGGAGCGCGCCGTCGGGGAAGAGGTGCTTTCCAGCCTGACGCCGGGTCAGATGGTCATCAAGATTGTCAACGAAGAGATGATTCGGCTCATGGGCGATGAGACGACGGAGATTGCCTTAAAGCCGGCGAACGAAATCACCGTCATCATGATGTGCGGTCTGCAGGGCGCAGGTAAGACGACCACCATCGCCAAGCTGGCAGGCAAGTTTAAGTCAAAGGGGCGCAAGCCGCTGCTGGTTGCCTGCGATATCTACCGCCCGGCTGCAATCGAGCAGCTGACGGTAAATGCAAAAAAACAGGATGTCCCGGTATTTGCGATGGGCACGAGCCATAAACCTGCCGATATTGTAAAGGCTGCCATGGAGCATGCAAGGGCAAACGGACAGAATGTGGTGATTATCGATACAGCCGGACGCCTGCATATTGATGAGAATATGATGGATGAGCTGGTGGCCATCAAGGAAGCCGTCAATGTCGACCACACGATTCTTACCGTGGATGCGATGACCGGTCAGGATGCTGTCAATGTAGCAGAAACCTTCAATTCAAAAATAGAGATTACCGGTGTTATCCTCACAAAGCTCGATGGTGACACCAGAGGCGGTGCGGCGCTGTCCATTCGCGCAGTGACCGGAAAGCCGATTCTGTATATCGGTATGGGTGAAAAGCTCTCCGATCTGGAGCAGTTTTATCCCGACCGCATGGCGTCGCGCATCCTTGGCATGGGAGATGTGCTCACCCTGATTGACAAGGTACAGGCCGATTACGATGAGGAAAAAGCAAAAGAGCTTGAAAAGAAGATTAAGAAAGCCGAATTTGATTTCAACGACTTTCTGGATCAGATGCAGCAGATGAAGAAGATGGGCGGTGTCGCCGAGATTATGAAGATGCTCCCGGGCAACATGATGGGCGGGGCCAAAATCGATGATGAAGCGCTTGGCGAGAGCGAGGTAGCCATGAAGAAGATGGAGGCAATCATCTACTCCATGACCAAAAAAGAGCGCACCAATCCGGATATCATCAATCCGTCCCGCAAAAAGAGAATTGCGGCAGGAGCAGGTGTGGATATCAGCGAGGTAAACCGCGTGATGAAGCAGTTTGAGCAGTCGCGTAAGATGATGAAGCAGATGTCAGGCATGTTTGGCGGAAAGGGCAGACGCAGAGGCGGATTTAAGCTTCCGTTTGGTCTTTAAGGAGAGGCGGAGAGTGACACGCGCAGAAGCTCGCAGGTGAGATTCTTTGTTCTACGGGGTACTCTTGCACCGGACAGCCGGTGCAATACCAGTGCAGGTTATCCTGCCGGATAGACATTACATTTTTAAGGAGGTGAAACAACAATGGCAGTTAAGATCAGATTGAAGAGAATGGGTCAGAAGAAGGCACCTTTCTATAGAATCATCGTAGCAGATTCCAGATCTCCACGTGACGGCAGATTCATCGCTGAGCTTGGTACTTACGATCCGACAAAGGAGCCGTCTGCTTTCTCCGTAAACGAGGAGGAGACCAAGAAGTGGTTGAGCAACGGCGCACAGCCGACTGAAACGGTTAACCGTTTGTTAAAGAAGGCCGGTATCGTGAAGTAATTCGGAGGTGAAAAGTGATGAAAGAACTCGTTCAGGTAATTGCTATGTCACTGGTTGATCATCCGGAAGAAGTTGTTGTGACGGAGACTGAAACCGATAAGGCTCTTGTTGTGGAATTAAAGGTCGCACAGGAGGACATGGGTAAGGTGATCGGGAAACAGGGCCGTATTGCCAAGTCAATCCGCACTGTGGTGAAAGCTGCTGCAGCAAAGGATGACAAAAAGGTAGTAGTAGAAATACTGCAATAGGTTTTTGGAGGATGAAAGAGTTTTCTTTCATCCTTTTTTCAAAATGCGAGAGGTGAAATATGGAAGAATTTTTGAGAGTGGGAGTCATCACATCCACACACGGAATCCGCGGGGAGGTAAAGGTGTTTCCTACCACGGATAATCCGGAGCGTTTTTATGATCTGGAGGAAGTGATTCTTGATACCGGAAAGGAGCATCTCAATCTGAAGGTGGAGAACGTTCGCTTTTTTAAGAATCTCGTAATTGTTAAATTTGAGGGAATTGACAATATCAATGATATTGAAAAATATAAAGGCAGAGATCTGCTGGTAAGCAGAGAAAATGCAGTGCCGTTAGAGGAAGGCGAATTTTTTATCTGTGATGCCATCGGAAGTACGGTTTATGAGGAAGACGGAAAAGTGTTCGGTACCTTAAAGGAAGTGATGGAAACCGGTGCAAATGACGTGTTTATCGTAGAGCGTGAGGATGGTACGGAGGTGCTTCTTCCGTATATTGATGATTGTATCAGGGAAGTCAATGTGGAAGAGAAGAAGATTGTTGCGTATATCATGCCGGGGCTGGTCTGAGGCGGTGGTATCTGTCGTACGTAAGAAACGGAGGTTTTTGTGAATTTTCATGTGATGACATTATTTCCGGAAATGATCGAGCAGGGGATGGCGACGAGCATACTCGGACGGGCTATGGAAAAGGGACTGATTTCCCTGAATGCCGTAAATATTCGTGATTATACCCTGGATAAGCACAGGAGGGTGGATGATTATCCGTACGGCGGCGGTGCCGGCATGGTGATGAGCGCCGATCCGGTGGTCCGCTGTTACCGTGCGCTGCAGGAAAAAATGCAGGGGGCAAAGCACCGCGTCATCTATCTGACGCCGCAGGGAGCCACCTTCACGCAGACCATGGCGGAGGAGTTGGCGCGGGAGGAAGAGCTTGTGTTCCTGTGCGGGCATTACGAGGGGATTGACGAAAGGGCTTTGGAGATGATTGTGACCGACCAGGTCTCCATCGGTGATTATGTGCTGACCGGAGGGGAGCTGCCGGTGATGGTGATGATGGATGCCATCTCGCGTCTGGTGCCGGGCGTGCTGAACAATCAGGAATCCTCGGAGTTTGAAACCTTTCACGACCATTTGCTGGAATATCCGCAGTATACGAGACCCGAGGTGTATGAGGGGCGCAGGGTGCCGGAGGTGCTGCTTTCCGGACATCATGCCAGAATAGAGGAATGGCGGCGACAGCAATCCATTCTGCGCACCAAAAGGGTGCGGCCGGAGCTGCTTGAGAAAGCCATCGAGGAAAAGCTTTTAAGCAAAAAGGAAATGAAGTTTTATCGGGAGTTGTTGGAAGAAAATGAGAAAGAATAGGGCGCGAAGGAATAAAAACAAAATAAAGCTGCTTCATATGCTGTGTGCTCTGGGGCTTCTGGCGTGTCTGGCTTCATGCGGAAAGGAGAAGCAGGAGGAGGTACCGCAGGGCGGAAAAGAGCAGGTGACGGAAGCTCCCGGAAATACTGCCGGGATGAATGGCTCTGACCTGCCGGGAATGTCGGAAAATCAGGATGGAAACAATGTGCAGGAAGATAATCCGGCCAATTCGCAGGGGATACCGGAACCGACCGAACCGGCAGAACCGACAGAACCGGAAGAACCGACAAGCAGTCCGCAGCCAACCGCCTCCGTGCCGCAGCAGGAACCGACAAAGGAGCCGGAGTTTACCTTTACAGTGGAGCCGATGATACCGGAGAAGTATATCACGCTTTATGGCGTGAATGTGCGCACTCTGCCGTCTCTGGACGGTGAGGTGCTTAAGCTGCTTGCACAGAATACGGTGGTGACCGTAACGGGAATGTGCGGGGAATGGTATCAGGTACTCTACGAAGGGCAGACTGCCTATATGTTTGCCGAGTATCTGATTACGCAGGCGCAGGCGGAAGAAATTGCCGCGCAAAAACAGGCGGAAGCAGAGGAAAAATTGCGGCAGGAGCAGGAAAATGCCGAAACTCGGGCAGAAGAAATCACCGGGCAGGCAGGTGTGAATATACGGTATGAGGTAGCTGAGGGTGCACCGTGGATTGTCATTGATGCGGGACATCAGCGAAAAGGGAACTATGACACAGAGCCGGTGGGGCCGGGGGCTTCGGACAAAAAAGCGAAGGTATCCTCGGGTACAGCGGGCAAATGGTCCGGACTAGCCGAATATGAACTGAATCTGATGGTTGCGCTTAAGCTTCGCGATGCTTTACTGGCAGAGGGCTATAACATCATTATGATTCGCGAGACACATGATGTGGATATCAGCAACTCCGAGCGCGCAGCGATAGCAAACGAGGCGGGTGCCGCAGCATTTTTGCGCATTCATGCGGATGGCTCGGAAAATGCATCCGCGGAGGGCATGCTGACGATTTCGCCGACTCGGAATAATCCGTATTGCAGTGAAATCTATCAAAAAAGCAAAGCATTGTCTCAGGATATTTTAGAGGCAATGACCGGGCAGACCGGGGCGAAGAACCGCGGTGTGTGGGAGACGGATACGATGAGCGGCATTAACTGGTGCAAGGTACCGGTAACTATCATTGAGATGGGATATATGACCAACGAAAAGGAAGATAAGCTGCTCGCAACAACGGAATACCAGAATAAAATTGTGGCAGGCATCGTGCAGGGACTGAAAAGATTTTTGGCGGAATGAAAATTCAGCCATCCGAAAAATCTAAGAACCGTTCGAATGCAATCTGACAGTGAAGCAGCCTCCGACTTTCTGCGATGACTAAGCAATGACAAAATGCGAAAACTCAAGCGCGGAAGCTTAAGAAAATAATGCTTGCAATATCAGCATTTTTATGATAAAATCTTGATTTGTGAGACGAGTGTTCCTCTGTACATACCTTAAAGGTACCGCATGCGGAAGTAGTAAGAACACCGAATATGAAGGAGGTCGCAAAATGAACGACATTATTAAAAACATTGAAGCTGCTCAGTTGAAGCAGGAAATCACCGAGTTTAACGTTGGTGATACCGTAAAGGTTTACGCTAAGGTAAAAGAGGGTAACCGCGAGAGAACCCAGCTTTTCGAGGGCGTAGTTGTGAAGAGACAGAACGGTGGAGCTAGAGAGACCTTTACCGTAAGAAAGTCTTCTAACGGTGTAGGCGTAGAGAAGACCTGGCCGCTGCATTCTCCGGTTGTTGAGAAGATTGAGGTCGTAAGACTTGGTAAGGTTCGCCGTGCAAAGCTTAACTATCTGCGTCAGAGAACCGGTAAGGCTGCAAAGGTTAAGGAAATCGTTAAATAATTCCATACACAAAGAGCAGTATCAAGCGGGTCGGCATTTTCGCCGGTCCGCTTTTTTACATTATAGGAAATTGCGACAATTTCCTATAATGCAAAAATCGCTCCGCTAAGGATGCGCACTCGCGCAAG
>CAMALD010000089.1 GCA_945836355.1 uncultured Lachnospiraceae bacterium
GTACTCCAGCTGCTCCGTTTCCTTCAGATCGCGATAATTCACCCATACATAGATGCCGACATTTTTCTGCGCAGCATAATTGCATAACCGGTCAATGCGGTTTTCAAACGCACGCCAGCCTGCATCCAGGCAGACATATTCCCAGCCGTTTTCTGCCGCAAAATCCACATACTCGACATGCTTGTCGTAGCTTCCCTGTACATCTCCTTCCGCCCACCAGGACCATGCCACAGCACCCGGCTTAATCCAGCTTGTATCCGCAAACAGGCTCGCGTCCGGATCAGCATTCAGCGCAGCAATCATATCCGTAGTCATGAACGTATTCAAATCTGCTGCGATAACCGCAACGCGCCACGGCGTCGAAAAGCCATTGCATGTTGTGAATTCGACCAGATCGATATGTCCCGGCGAATCCACATCTCCGGTCACCTCGTGCTGCGGATCTCTTGCAAGTCCCGGAGTCCAGGTCAAAAGCTTTCCTGTGTTTAATCCGCTTGAACAATACTCCCCATTGTTGTTATATACCGCAGCCTCTGTAAGCAGCATGTAATATCCGTCTTCCTCCACATATACCGGAGCAGACAGGGTCATCCGCGCAACCTGTACCTGAATGCGAGTACGCTTTTCGTAGTCCCCTTCATAGGTTCCGTTGATGCCAAACGCCCAAGTCACAGCATTGTCCGTCAGTCCCACCTGCGTCAGTTCCTTTTTTACCTTCACCTCGGTAACATCCGCATCTGCTACCGTCACATCACGATACCGCAGAGCCATTCCCTCGTCATACACGCGCAACACCAGATCGAATGTGCCATCCTTCCCCTTAAACGGAAGAATGGTTTCATTGCAATGATTGGTATGTTCCGCCTTTGCACCGGTAAACAAATCAAAGCTTTCTTCGATTGTATGCGTCGCAATTTTTTGCGTATCAATCGTCAGTCCGCTGCCCAGATCGTATCCATCCAACTGTATCCCCAGAGCAGATATTTTTATCAATTCTGTTTCCCCGGCCGCAACCGAATAGTAGTATCCGCCTTTAGCGTCTTTATAGAATTCTACCGCAAGTTCCCCGTCAGGTGAGAGATACCGCATATCATCGATCTTTGTCACCTCCACGCTGTCATAATACACATATGCCCCTTCCAGATTCTCCTCCTGCTCTGTTGATTCTTCGTTTTTCGTATTATCGGCAATCTCCGGTGTTATTTCCGGTGTTGCCTCAACCGTAACCTCCGCAGTACCTTCCGGCATTGTCTCAGGCGGCTTTGTCAGCTCTGAATTCTCAGCATCCGCAATTCCGTTATTCTCCTGAACGACCGGTTTCTCATCTCCACATGCTGTTCCGCCACTCATCAAAAGTGACATCAGCACCACACCGGTTATTCTCGCCATTCTCACATATTTTGCTCTTTTATCCCTTTTAATCATATATACGTTCCCTTCCATTTTTTTCTTATATTATTCCCAGAGCTTTGATTTCCCATATGAATATGGGTTGCATCCAATAATTATTGTATATGATTTGCGTCCCACTTGCAAATTATATTTGTAAACACTATACTGGATGTGACCACCTCTGACAATTTCCTGTCTATATGAATAGGTACCTAAAACAGACAACGGAGGGCAATAATGGAAGACTCAAAAATCATCGAGCTATACTGGAACCGGGACGAGGCGGCACTTTCCGAGGCATCACAAAAATACGGGAAATACTGTCATTCCATCTCATTTTGCATACTAAAAAATCAAGAAGACTCGGAAGAATGCGTCAACGATACCTGGCTGCACTCGTGGAATGCCATGCCGCCGCAGCGCCCGGCAAGCCTAAAGGCATTTCTGGGACGCATAACGCGCAATCTTTCCCTCAACCACTACGAAAAGTCCCATGCGAAAAAGCGCGGCAGCGGCGAATATCCTTACGTGCTGGATGAGCTTTCCGACTGCCTTCCTTCCCCGCAAAACATTGAGCAGGAAATCGAAGCTGCCGAGCTTACCGGCCTGCTGAACCGTTTTCTGGCTGCCCAGCCTTATGAAAACCGCCGCATCTTTGTGCAGCGCTACTGGTACCTCTGCTCCATCCGGCAGATTGCCCTTGACTGTGAGCTTGGCCAGAGCGCGGTAAAAATGCGCCTTATGCGGATGCGTGAGGAGCTGAAAAAAATGCTGCTCTCCGAGGGTCTGTTATAATGCAATAAATGGAGCACATAAATGAAAACGTGTCATCGCAAATATGGAAAGGAGTTTGTCATGAAAAAAAAGGATATCATAGATGCAATCAACGACATTGAGGATGAATACATTGTGGAGGCTGCACCGCATAACACCGCAGAGCAGGCCTCAACCCACACCCACGCTTTCTTTAAGCACCGCCGTCCATTAATATTTGCTGCCGCCGCAGCCTGCGCTGCAATCGTGGTTGGCGTTCTTGCTTTGACCGGCGTCCTCAGCCGTTCCGGAAAGCCGTCCGATTCCGAGGCACAGCATTCCCTTTACCGGCCGTTCTGTCTCGCCGAGGCCGTCTATCCGGAAACCGTTCCTTATGCCGACTGGGATTCCTATTATAATGAGAATATCTTCGACTCTCAGGGTTACGATGCAGCCTACACGGCATGGCGCGAGGTCAACAATGAACGCCAAAACCAGCCGGAGGGCTACCGGGAAAATATGACGGATTTCTATGAAGCCACCATGCGCGAGCTGCTCTCGTCCACGCAGGAAAATCTTGTCTATTCCCCGCTGAACCTTTATATTGCGCTCGGCATGCTCGCAGAAACCACCGATGGCAACAGCCGCGCCCAGATACTGAGACTGCTCGGTGTGAATGATATCACATCGCTTCGCGCCAAGACCAAGGCTCTCTGGCGCGCCAACTATCAGGACGACGGTCGTACCACGAGCGTCCTTGCAAACTCGCTCTGGCTCTCCAGCGATATTTCATACAATAAAGCCACACTGGAGCATCTCGCCGAGGATTATCTCGCCTCCGCATTTTACGGGCAGATGGGCTCTGCAGACTACAACCATGCCTTACAGGCATGGGTCAACACGCAGACCGGCGGTCTTCTGGAGAAGGAGGCATCCGCTCTTGAAATGGATTCCGATACGGTTGCCGCCCTTGTCAGCACCATCTACTTTCAGGCAGCATGGCAAAGCAAATTTTACCGTACCGAGCGCGGCACCTTCCACGGTGTGACTTCCGACGCCGAATGTGACTTCATGAAGCAGAAGGACATCGGCGCCATCTATACCGGCAACAATTTTTCTGCCACCGCACATTTCCTGAATGGTTCCGGCGCCATGTGGTTTATCTTGCCGGATGCAGGCTGCACACCCGCCGAACTGCTCTCAGGTAGCGAGCTCGCTGCATTTCTTAGCGCTCCGTCCGAATGGGAGGATTACACCTGCGCCGAAATTAATCTTTCCGTCCCAAAATTTGATGTCACCTCCGATATCGACCTGATAGAGAAGCTAAGAGCTCTCGGCATTACCGATGTATTGGATTCTTCCGTGTCGAATTTTACTCCGCTAACCACGGATTTTGATTACTTGTTTTTAAGCAGCGCACAGCATGCCGCCCGCGTAACCATCGACGAAGAGGGCTGCACTGCCGCAGCATACACCTTTCTGGAGATGAAAGATGAATCTGCACCAATAATCGATATCAGCCGTGATTTCATCGTGGACCGCCCATTCCTGTTTGCCATCACCTCCGATGACGGCTCCCTCCTCTTTGTGGGTGTTGTGAATCAGTTGTAAAAGCGCAAAACAAATCAGACATAAATATTGCGTGACATTATGCCTGCAAAAGCATAGCAGGCATAATGTCACGCAAGCATTACTTTACCACAATCCGAACACAGACTTCTTTCAGGCTTTCTGCCAGAATCTCCTCCTTCTTCACCGTCCACGCAATTCCTTTGGCAACCCGCATTTCACAGTCCTTAAAATGATTTCCCGGATTCCATTCCAGTACAGCCGGGATTCCCTGTGCCTCAAGCACCCGGTACTGCTGTCTTATCGCATCCCCCACCCTGCACATCACAGGATTCCTTGTCCTCTCTTCCCTATCGCCAAGGCTTAAGTACACCGACTCCGTCATCGGTCTTTTATCTGCCGCATACATGGTCCAGTCCGGAAACCACACCGAAGGAGAGGCTGCCGCTACCGCGCAGAACAATTCACTCTGATAGGCAGTCCATAAAGCAAACAGACCTGCCAGAGAGTACCCCGCCAGCACATATTTTGTTTTCCTCCCGGCGACGCTCCTGCTGTCCAAATACGGTATCAGCTCCTTTTGCAGGTAAACCAGGGTATCCGCTGCCTTCCCTGCAAATCCGTCGGTGCCGAATGCCGCCTCCGCCTCCCACGGTGACAGCTCCGCATTCCAGTCGCGTACCTCAAATGCTGCCAGAAAATACGGCTTTCCTTCCAGGAACTTACCCAAAAGCTCTGTTTCCTTTGACATATCATTGATATCACGGCTGTCTGCGGGCTGTACAATCCCATATTCCGCCGACAAATCACCGTACAGATGAACCTTTCTGCCCTGTAATACAATTATCTCATCCATGAAATACCTCTGATGCCCTCATTCCTGCATTTCCTTCGTCATCTCAAAATACGGGGAAATCCCGTATCCGTTCTTCTTGTATGCGGCGATGGCTCCCACATTTTCCTGTTCTACCTCCAATTTGAATCTCACCGCGTGCGGATACTGCTTTTCCATAAATTCAAAGAATACGGATGCAAGTCCCGCTCCCCGATACTCCGGCTTAATATATAAATCCTCCAGCCAGACACAGATTCCGCCATACTCAGTGGTATAGCTCATCGCTGTCATTGCATATCCGGCAATGGTCTCCTGCTCTTCAAATACAAAGCCTTCAATAAACGGCATATTGCCAAGACAATCCTCGATATCTCTTTTCAATATTTCATCCGAAGCAGTATGCAGCACCGCAGGCGAGTCATAGAATACCCGCATCATTGCAAACACCTCATCCGCATCCCCTTGCATCATTTTTCGAATTTTCACTGCAATCCTTCTCCTTTCCATTCTCACGACCAAAAGTCTGCTTTCCTACGAAACAGAATCGGAACAAGGCATCCCCCTTGTCCCGATTCTGCTCTTATTTGCATATCACCGCTTATCGATTCGCTTTTTTTACCAGTTCATCGATATCCTTCGTCATAATTCTGACTGCGGAGGTAATTTCCTCCGCTTTTTCCTTCACACTCGTGCTCAGCTCCATCGAATGGCTGGTGGTCGCTGCCATTTCCTCAGAAAATGCGGACAGGTTTTCCACCACATTCTTGATCTCGGCATTGGATTGAACAATTTCAGCCACCAGCTGATCCTCCCTTGCTCCCGCTTTGGCAGCCGCCTTCACCGCAAGCAATATCTCCTCTGCAAGTCCCACATTGGCGTCCAGAATATCCACCTGATCCTGATTCGCCCTGACAAGATCATCCATACTGCTCTTTACCTCTCCCGTCTTTGCAGTAAGAGCCGACAAAATATCGCGAATGTCCGTTGCGGATGCCGCCGTCTGCTCCGCGAGACTCTTAATCTCATCCGCAACCACAGCAAAGCCTCTTCCGGTTTCTCCGGCTCGTGCCGCCTCAATCGATGCATTGAGGGATAAAAGATTAGTCTGTCTCTGGATTGTCTCAATCAATTGCAGTGTTTCGCTCGCCTTCGCTACATATTCCACCAGTTCGTCCATCGCTGTCGATGTGTTCCGGCAGATTCTCGCATTCGATTTTCCTTCTTCGGCAATATTGGTAATATCGGCACGGCACCGGGATACCAGTCTGGCGACATTGTCAAACTGTTCATCTACTGCACTGCCGCACTGCTTGCACTCCTGTGAAAGCTCCGCAATGCTTTGTACCTTAACCAGCTGCTGCTGAATGCTCTCTGCCATTTCCGTGGTGCCCTCATTGATATTTTCCATCGCATTCAGCTGTGTGACTGCCGACTCGATGATATTGTCGCTGAGGTTCAATGCAACGGCAGATTCCCCTGTCAGGCTTGAGGTGGTATCGGCAATCAGTTGAATCGTCTCAGCAGCTCTCTCCTGCTGTTGTTTTACCCTGTCCAGCTTTGCCAGATTCAGCTCGTTAAGCATTTTTGTACCTGCGCAGGAATAAATGCCAATAACAATTGCAATCAAAAATTGGATTTCCAGCTCTGCCAGATAGACATCCCCACCGGTGGATATATATTTACTGACTACAC
>CAMALD010000090.1 GCA_945836355.1 uncultured Lachnospiraceae bacterium
TTTCCGGCAATTTCAGCACATTTGCCAGATGCCATGCAATCGCTTCTCCTTCACGGTCCGGGTCGGTTGCAAGATAAATCTTCTCTGCCTTTTTTACTTCCTTGCGAAGCATGGCAAGAATATCACCCTTTCCGCGAATGGTAATATACTTCGGCTCAAATCCGTGCTCCAGATCAATTCCCATCTGGCTCTTCGGGAAATCACGAACATGTCCGACGGTAGCAACCACCTCAAAATTCGCCCCGAGAAATTTCTTTACTGTTTTCGCCTTTGACGGTGACTCCATGATCACAAGATTCTTTGCCATCTCTATCCTCCATTTCCTGCGCATAACCCCCACATGCGCAGCGCTTCTATCAAGACTTGCGGTTTCTATTTATGTACAGGGGGCAAAGGGTAATCTGCCCCCTGTATCATTCGATATCCGGCTCTGCAAGTGCATAATAATTTGCTGCCGGTGAATATACAATGCCCTTTTTCTCCATGGAATATAATATCTTTATCAGCTCCGGCAGTGAGAAATCCACCTCTTTTAATATCTCTTCCACGTTCTTAGGTTCCAAACGCAAATAAGCATACACTATTTTTTCCGGTTGTTCAAGAAAAAATTTATTTTTTATATTTTTTTCTGATTTTTGAGAAAGCGTATACCGTTTTGAAAGCTCCTCCACAATATCGATGCTCCCCGTTATCATAAAGGCTCCCTGGCGTATCAGCTCGTTGCAGCCCTCACTCAGTGTCTCCCCGATGCGACCCGGCACCGCGAACACATCCTTTCCCTGTTCCAGCGCATATTCCACCGTAATCAGCGTTCCGCTCTTTTTCCGCGCCTCCACCACAATCAGCCCGTCCGCAAGTCCCGCAATAATACGGTTTCGGCACGGAAAATGCCATGCAGCCCCCTTGGAACCCGGCGCATATTCCGAAATGATGCCTCCCTTCCCCGGCAGCTGTTCATACAGACTGTAATTTTCCATCGGATAGCAGATATCGACTCCGCTCCCGAGCACCGCATAGCTTTTTCCGCATCGGATTGCAGCGCGACCGGCATAGCCGTCTATCCCCCGGGCCATGCCGCTGATAATCGGTATCCCCGTTTGCGCCAGCTCCCTTGCCAGCTTCTCGGCAACCCCCTTGCCGTATACCGAGCACTCCCTTGCTCCGATGATGGCAACGGACGGCACCTCCTCCCTGGGCAGCTCTCCCCGGTAAAAAAGCCAGTCAGGGCTGTCCGGTATATCCCTCAGTCGCTGCGGGAATCCCGGCTCCGCCTTTGTTACAAAATATATGTCCCGCTCTGCCAATTTATGAAACTCGTCCTCCATCCTCCTGCGCCGCTTTCCATCCAGCAGGGCAGCCTTTATTTTGTCCGATAACGGTACATTTTTCAGCAGCTTATCCGTCGCATGATACAATTCCTCCGCGGTGCTAAAATAATCCGACAGAATTCTTCTGCTCACAGGTCCGATCTCCTCAAGCAGTGAGAGCCAGTACCAGTACGGCTTTTCTTTTCTAAAGCTATTCATTCTCCCTCCTGCGATACCCGATGGCTTCTGCCAGATGCATGGTATCAATCTGCTCCCTGTCGTCCAGATCCGCGATTGTGCGCGCCACCTTAAGGATGCGGTGATAGGCTCTCGCACTCAGATTGTAGCGGTAAAACGCATCACGCATCATTTCCTTTCCGTCCTCCTGCAAAAAACAATATTTTTCCAGCCTTTTTGTATCCAGCTCGGCATTCATCAGGATTCCGGCATCAGCGTATCGTCTCTGCTGAAGCTCCCTCGCCCTGCACACGCGCCCGCGTATCTCTGTCGAGCTCTCTTCCTTCCCTTTGCCGGTCAGCTCGGTATAGTCCACCGGTGCCACCTGTAAAAACAGGTCGATGCGGTCGAGCACCGGTCTGCTGATTTTCCCCTGATATTTTCGGATTTGGTTCTGTGTACACCGGCACACCCTGCGGTCAGGAAATGCCCCGCATGGGCAGGGGTTCATCGCCGCCACCAGCATAAAGGATGCCGGATAATCACAGCTTCCCGACACGCGGTTGACCGTGATCCTTCTCTCCTCTAAGGGCTGACGCAGCAGCTCGATTGTCCTCCTCTCAAACTCCGGAAATTCGTCCAGAAAAAGCACACCGTGCGAAGCCAGACTAATCTCACCGGGCTTTGGCCGGTTTCCTCCTCCTGCCATCGCCGCCTGGGTTATGGAATGATGCGGGGCACAGAACGGCCGCTTTTTCAGCAGTGTGTCAACATGGTCTAATCTCCCCGACACACTGTATATCTTGGACAGCTCCAGACTTTCCTCGCGCGTCAGCTCCGGCATAATCGAAGGGATTCTCTTGGCTAACATGGTTTTTCCCGAACCGGGACTCCCCATCAGCAGCAGATTATGTCCTCCCGCCACGGCAATCTCAATCGCGCGCTTTGCCGCTCTCTGCCCACAGATTTCCTCAAAATCAGGCGCTCTCTCTATAGCTTCGGCGCCGCTGCCCCTGTCATGCTCCTGTCTCACTCCGCCGCGCAGAAAATCCAACACCTCCGTCAGCTTTTCACATCCGCACACATCAAGTTCTCCCGGAAGTCTTGCCTCTGTTTCGTTTTCTACCGGTACCACGATCTGAGAAAAACCATTCTCTTTTGCGCAGCATGCAATCGGTAAAATACCGTTTACCGGATTAATCCTGCCATCCAGGCTCAACTCGCCCGCAAATATTGTCTGTTCTGCTAATTCCTGGGATAAATGACCGAATGCGGTCAAAATCGCGATTGCGATTGGAAGATCAAATGCAGTGCCCTCCTTTCGGACATCTGCCGGTGATAGATTAACGGTAATCCGTTTGGGCGGGAAAACAATACCGGTATTGTGGATTGCCACCCGCACCCTTTCCCTTGCCTCTCTCACCTCAGAAGCAAGAAAACCTACCAGCTCAAGCCCCGGTAAACCGTCACTCACGTCTACCTCAACCCGAACCAGTATCGCGTCAATTCCCTGTATTGCCGCGCCATAGGTTCTGCTAAACATATCGGCTCCTTCCTCTCTCCAGAAAGACCGCCATATTAACTATAGCAGATTACATCAAAAAAATCAAGCTGCACTGTCCTTATGCCTCATTTTCCAAAATCTTTTTCAGCTCATCCATAAAGGTATTCACATCCTTAAATTCGCGGTAAACCGATGCAAAGCGCACATATGCGACCTGGTCGAGATTCTTTAGCTTATCCATCAGAATCTCGCCGATTTTGCTGCTCGGAATCTCTTTCTCTTCCATATTAAAAATAACATTTTCCACTTCATCCACCAGCTCGGTAATCTGGTCAACGGATACCGGCCGCTTGTGGCAGGAACGCAAAATCCCGGCTTCAATTTTTGCCCGGTCATAAGGCTCGCGGTTATTGTCCTTCTTAATCACGACAAGCGGTATGGTTTCAATCTTTTCATAAGTGGTAAACCGTTTTTGGCACTCGTCGCACTGTCTTCTCCTGCGTATGGAATTATTATCCTCCGCCGGTCTTGAATCAATCACTCTGGTGTTTTCTTTTCCGCAAAACGGACACTTCATAGAATCCCTCATTTCTGCGCCGCCCAAGCCATATGTAAATGCTTTGCGTGGAGCCGGAATGCAGCGCTGTCATTGCCCACATTTTCATTATATAGCTTTTTCCGTTCAGGTCAAGCATTTTCCTGTATCCATCCCACAAACCTGCGCATATCATAATACAGACCGTATTTGATTTCAGAAAAGAGGATGCGCCTTGAGAATCTGTGAATTGCGTGAAAAAGAAGTAATCAACTGCAGGGATTGCGAACGGCTTGGCTATCCCTGCGATATCGAGTTCTGTCTCCATACCGGGTGCGTTGAGGCAATTATCGTACCCGGTCCCTGCAAATTATTCGGGCTGCTTGGCCACGAGCAGGAATATGTCATTCCCCGAAGCTGCATCAAGCAGATTGGCTGTGATGTGATTTTAGTTGACATCCGCCTCGAGGATTGTCTGAAAAAACCACCGGAACTGCAATAATGCAACCGGTGGTTTCTTTTACTGTAAGCTCTCCGCAACGTCAAGAATCCGATACAACGCCTGCTTCGGCTGTAAGTCCCCATCGAACAATCTGGAATACTCCTTATTGTCCGGATACAGCATATATTCATCCATCAGCCCAAAGAAGGTTACGGATGTGATGTTGGCTTTTCCGCCGCCATCCGTATCCAGCCGGGTCAGCAATTCAAACAACTCTTTATAGCGCACCGACTGTGTAAGCAAACTGCGCTCGTCCGGCTCATCAATGTTAATTGTGAGCTCTGTGAGCTGAATTTCCAGCCCTATGTCTGCAAAATTTTCAATCGCCCGCTGTACGCTTCCCGACTGCCCTTTGATATACGGATCACTGCGTCCCATGTATGACTGCATGCCTACGCCGTCCACAAGCCCCTTGTCATATAAATCCCTGAGCAGGGCACATATCTTAGCATTCTTTACCGTCTGAAACGTGTTGTAATCGTTGTAAAACAGCTTGACACCATCAGCGGCATATTTGCGGGCATACTCAAATGCCCTCTCCACATAATCAGCCCCAACCACTGTGTACCAGAGGTTTTCCTCGTCCCCGTTGCGTGTGCGGATGCAGTATCCGGTCTCCGTCTCGTGCGCTCCTGCAGCAGGCTCCACGGCTTCGTTTACCACATCCCAGCAGTATACTACTCCCGGGTAGTTTTCCTGGGTAAAGGTCAGCACCTGCTCAATATAGCTCTCCATGCGCATCAGCATTGTGTCGCGGTCAACCAGGGGAGCATCGCTCTCATATCCCTCTCTAAAAAACCAGTCCGGCACCTGCGCATGCCATACCAAAGTATGTCCGCGCATGCCGATTCCTTTTTCTTTACAGAATTCAAGCGCATCAATACAGCCGTCAAACCGCACTGCCGGCAGCGGACTCCCGCTCTTGGCGTTTTGAATGCTGTCTGCCTGATTTAACAGGTAGGACGGCTTCATCAGATTGGTAAGCGTCGTACTGTTAAAATGATACTCTACTATTTCCGACATCGCCTCCGAGGTCAGCATCATGACATTCGGAGCATACCCGGTAAGTCCGACACCGATTTTAAAATAATCCTTGTAGGCCTCCTTCAGCGGAGTGACTGCCAGTGCAGGCGCAATATTCTTTCCCTCGACAATACGCTCCTTAGGCTGGGGCAGCGGCGTCGGGGTCGGCTTCGGCGTAACGGTCGGAGCCGGGGTAAGCGAAGCAGTCGGCTCCGGTGTTGCCCTCTGCCCGTCCGCAGCTCCCGGCAAAGAGTTGCTTTCCTGCCGTTCTGTGCCTTGTGTCTCCTTTGCGCCATTATCAGAAACGGATTGTCCGCCACATCCGGCAGACAATCCGAGCATTGCAGTCAAGCTCAACAGCAAAGGCCATTTTAAAGCTTTTCTCATTCTGTTCCTCCGTTTATCAGATCAGACCGGAAATATCGATATTCTCTCCGGTAATGCCGATGACAGCTCCCTGCTTTGCCTCAGAGGTATCCTTGTGTGCAAGCAGCCACTTATTGCATGCAAACAGGCGCTCATCCTCCGAATTCTTGCAGGTAATCTGCGGCTTCGGTCCATTGGTTCCCTTCGGAAGCACGATGGATACCCGGAAGCTCTGTCCGTTCTTGGCACTGCACGGAGCATAGTGCATCGTAGTCGCATATACCTCTACCGCGGTGCCCTTCTCCACGAAAAACGCCTCAACCTTAGAGGAATCAATGCTGCCGGAAGCGGCATCCTGCTGTCTTGCCACCAGAAGAATCACATCATCCGCAGCGATGTTAATCTCGCTGTCCTTGTGGTACTCCAGGCAGTTGAGCATCGTATTGGTACCGTTGCAGTAGCCAATCTCAATCGGCATACCGCCATAGCAGTTATCCTGAAGCTCCTTCGCTACTGCCGTAGCCTCAAGCTTGGCATCCGACGGCTCATAAATCACATGATCCGGCGCCTCCGTGTTGTTTCTCAACACATCAAGAAACTCCGTGAAATCAAATCCGGTCACAACTCTTCCGTACTGACGAAACGCCTCATCCTTAACATTCTGAATCTTCAAGTTCATTCTCTTACCCTCTCTCTTTCCGTGCCTTCAGCACATAATTAATTGCTTTAACCTCAAACAAAGAATCTCGCTTGCGAGATTCTACGCGTCGAGCGCGTGTTGCTTTAGCAACTTAACACCTTACGCGCGAGTGCGCATCCTTAG
>CAMALD010000091.1 GCA_945836355.1 uncultured Lachnospiraceae bacterium
ATATGTACAAGGAGTCTATCGAGGGCAAGTTCCCTTATACCCACAAGGATACCTTTATGGGCTTCCACTGCGGAAATACCTGCTCCAGAAAGCTGGCTGCATGCAGCATGAAGTATCAGAAGATTATGGCAAGAAGCCTTCCGATCGAGGTTACCAACGGTACTCTCGAGGGCGACATCGCTCCTGGTAACATCACCTTCTATCGTCTGCAGAGCACTGCTGACTGCAAGCTCCGCGGCTACATCGCAGAGGGCGAGGTGCTTCCGGTTGCTACGAAGTCCTTCGGTTCTATCGGTGTATTTGCTATTCCGGAGATGGGCCGCTTCTACCGTCATGTATTGATTGAGAAGAACTATCCGCACCACGGTGCAGTAGCTTTCGGTCACTTCGGCAAGGCTCTTTATGAGATTTACAAGTATATCGGCGTTGAGGTTGATGAGATTGGTTTCAATCAGCCGAAGAACGACAGATATCCGACCGAGAATCCGTTTGCATAAGGTGAACTGAACAGAATTTTCCAGCCGCTCCGCGATTGTTTTGCGGAGCGGTTTTTGTTTCACGGAAAGGAGAGGGCGATGGAGAACGAGGATAAGCTGTATCGGTTCATGCGTGAAATCAAGCGCCTGCAGGGAAAACAGTGCCTGTCGGAGGCAGGGGCGGAGCAGCTGGCAAAGCCGCTTGCGGGAATGAATGAAAAGCAGCAGGACGAGTACGCGCAGGAAATGATATCCGTGCTCAAAAGCAGTCAGGACGAGGCCGAAATGCTGCTGCGCTCGCAGATGTGCCTGCAGCTGATGGCGGAGGGTGCCGTCATGGAGGGGATTGATGAGCCCCAGGCGGGCGATACGCAGGAAGAGAGGGAATATCCGCTGCTAAATCCGCTGCCTCCGGATGAGGGGGTGTCCGACCTTGGCGTGTATCTGTCGGAGTTCATGCTGCCCATCCGCAGGGAGGAGCAGCTTCTGGCAGAATTAGGCGCTCATAATGGCGGTGCTTTTGGCTATGTGGACAACCCGTATCCCTGCGGTCTTTTTTCTTCGAGGGAGCTGGAACGGATTACCTTTCAGCCGATTACCGTTTTCTATGGCGGAAACGGCTCCGGAAAAAGTACCCTTCTCAATCTCATTGCGAACCGGCTGGAGCTCAACCGCGTCGCCCCTTACAACTCCGGGGAGATGTTTGACCGGTATAAGGACGCCTGCGCTTATTTGCTGGGACACGATGAGGAGGGCTTTTCTCTGCGGATTCCTTCGGGCAGCCGGATTATCACGAGCGATGATGTGTTTGATTATATGCTGACCATGCGCACACGCAATGAGGAAATCAGCGAGGACAGGCAGGAGGCCGGAAATTCCTACGCCGGGCTGAAATTCGGGGAGTCGGTAAAATTCCGCGGAATGGAGGATTATGAAGCGCTGCGCCTGCAGGTGCTTGCCCGCTCAAAATCGGTTTCACGCCGTCAGTTCATCAGGCGGACCGCGGGCGAGGAGGTGCCGCTTTGCAGCAACGGGGAAACAGCGCTCCAATATTTCCGGGCAAAGGTGAAAAGCAAGACGCTCTACTGTCTGGATGAGCCGGAAAACAGCCTGTCTCCCGCAAAGCAGCTGGAGCTGGCAGAGCTGTTGGAAAAGCGGGCATACGAGGAGGAATGTCAGCTCATTCTGGCTACGCATTCCCCGTTTCTGCTTGCCATGAAGGGAGCGCGGGTATACGACCTTGACACTGCACCGGTGCGGGTGCGCCCGTGGTGGAAGCTGGAGCATTCGCGCATCTATTATGATTTTTTTCAGAAGCACAGCAAACTGTTTGAAATTGAGTGACTACAATTCCGCCTGTTTATGACGGCTGGGAGGTTCACGCGCTGATAAAGGAGAAGACGGCTTGAAACGTAACATATTGCTGCTGGCCATTAATACCAAATACATTCATACAAACCTTGCCATCTACAGTCTGCGCCGGTATGCCGTACAGGAGGAAAGAAAGCGCAGCGGCGCGGTGTGCGCGGAGGAATATGCAAGGCACATTCTTCTGCGGGAATATACCATCAACCATGCTTACGATGTGATTCTGCGCGGGATTTATGAGGTGCGCCCGGAGGTGCTCTGTATTTCGTGTTACCTCTGGAATATCCGCATGGTGCGGGAGCTGGTGGCGGATTACCGCAAGCTGGAGCCTTCGGTGCGCATTTTTCTGGGAGGGCCGGAGGTGAGCTATGATGCAGCTGCCTGCCTGGAAAGCATGCCCGGTGTGGACGGGATTCTGGTCGGAGAAGGGGAGGAAACCTTTTCGGAGCTGACTGCCTGCTATCTGCATCAGGACAGGGTCACGGTGCAGGAGCTCTCTAAAATTGACGGCATGGTCCTGCGGATGGACGATGGCAGTTTAGTTACCACAACGCCCCGGAAAACACTGGATTTTGCAAGTATTCCTTTTCCGTATGAGGATATGGAGAATCTGGGCGGCTTTGCACATAAAATTCTCTATTATGAAACCAGCCGGGGCTGCCCGTTTTCCTGCTGCTACTGCCTTTCCTCCATCGAAAAGACGCTGCGGCTGCGCCCGTGGGAACAGGTGCGGAGGGAGCTGCAGATTTTTCTGGATAACCGCGTGGAGCAGGTCAAATTTGTGGACCGCACCTTTAATTGCAACAAGGAGCATGCGATGCGGATATGGCGTTATCTGGCACAGCAGGATAACGGAGTCACCAATTTTCACTTTGAGATTGCGGCAGATTTGCTGGATGAGGAGGAGCTTGACCTGCTCGCGACGTTAAGGCCGGGGCTGGTGCAGCTGGAAATCGGAGTGCAGTCGACCAATCCCGAAACCATCGCTGCGATACGCCGGCACATGAATCTGACAAAGGTTGCGGAGCATGTGGCACGGATACGTGCGGGAAAGAATATTCATCAGCACCTGGATCTGATTGCGGGGCTGCCGTATGAGGATTACGCGTCCTTCGGCAGGTCCTTTGACGATGTATATGCCATGCGCCCCAATCAGCTGCAGCTTGGCTTTCTCAAGGTGCTCAAGGGCTCTGCGATGGCGCAGATGACTGCGGAGCACGGGGTGGAATACAGGTCGGAGCCTCCGTATGAGGTGTTGTCTACGAAATATCTGCCATACGGGGATGTGCTGCGGTTAAAGGACATCGAGGAGATGGTGGAGGTTTATTACAACAGCGGGCAGTATGCAGTATCCGTGCCGTATCTGGCAGCCTGCTTCGGGCGTCCGTTTGCAATGTTTGAGGCGCTGGCGCGGTTTTACCGCGAGAATCACCTGTTTGAGTGCAGGCATAGCCGCATGGAGCGGGCAGAGCTTTGGTACCGCTTTGCGGCAGAGAGCATTGAAAAGAAGGAGAAGGAGTGCGGGGGCGCAAAGCCGGAGGGAGAAAAGGATCTGACGACACAGGCAATCCGCGATTGCTTTACCGAATGCCTGCTCTATGATTTGTACGGCAGGGAAAAGCCGAAGGTGCAGCCGTCCTTTGCGCCGGAAGTGCAGCAGGATAAGGAGGAGCTGCGGGCGCTGTTTGCCTGCTTCGGAGTGGACAAGGAGCATGCAGGGCAGTGCTATGTCATGAGGTTTGCCTATGATATGGACAGCGCGGCGGAGCAAAAGACGCTCGCGCGGGAAAACGTGTGTCTGTTTGATTATTCGAAGCGGGATGTGCTGACCGGTGCGGCGATGGTACAAAAAATCCGGAAGGATGAAAAAGAGGACGAAGGATGGTAAGAGATTATATTGCGCTTGATCTTGAGACCACGGGATTGAGCCCGGAGAAAGACCGGATTATCGAGATCGGTGCCGTAAAATATGTGAACGGAGAGCCGCAGCAGGAGTTTGCCACTCTCGTGAAAACCTATCAGCTGTTGCCGGAGAGGATTACGGCGCTGACAGGTATCACGGAGGAAATGCTGGCGGACGGAATGGAAGAGCGGGATGCGGTTTTGGCATTCCTTGATTTTGTCGGGGAGGCGCCGGTGCTGCTGGGGCACAACATCGGATTTGACTTCAGCTTTCTTAAGATGGCTGCGCTGCGGTACGGACGAACCTTTGAGTGTGACGGGCTGGATACCCTGCGGTTTGCCAAGGCGCATCACCCTGAGCTTGAGAGCCGCACTCTTACTGCACTGTGCGCGCACTATGGGATTGCGCAGGAGCATGCGCACCGCGCGGTGGATGATGCGGTGTCGGCACACCGCCTGTATCTGGCAATGCTGGATGAGTTTCCGGAGGGAGATGGTTTTTTGGCGGTACCGCTTGTGTACAAGCCGAAGAAGCAGGAGCCGATGACGCCGAAGCAGAATAAATTTCTAAGGGATTTGCTGTGGTTTCACGGGATGGAGTACACGCGGGAAATGGAGCTGCTGACGAAAAGCGATGCATCCAGGCTGATTGATAAGCTGATTCTGGCAAAGGGAAGAATGCCGAGGGAATAGGTAGATTTCTGTCGATGAATAATTGGTAAATATTGGATAATCTTCTTGAAAAGTAATGGGAATCTGATAAAATAATCGCAAATGGCAAATATTTACATATCACTTGCCGAAGAAAAAACGTTCGGAGGGTTACCAATGGGATATACACGTTATATGATTTCGGATGCTGCGAAGAAAATCGGCGTGGAGCCACCCGTGCTTCGCTATTGGGAGGAGGAGCTGGCGGCGGAGATTCCGCGCAATGAGATGGGGCACCGCTATTATCGGGATGAGGATATCCGCATGATGAGCGGTGTGAAGGTTTTGAAGGAAAAGGGCTTTCAGCTCAGGTCAATCAAGGTGCTTCTGCCGAATATGGACCAGGTGCTGCAGCTGGAGCAGAGGCGTCTGCTGGAGTTAAGAGATCGGCTGGAGCTTGCGGTGTCGCAGGAGGAGCTGCGCAGGCAGAGGGAAGAAGAGCTGAAAAAATGCGGGGAGACAGAGGAAACCGACGCGGGTGCAGAGGCAGGCATACCGAAGGCTGCGGAGGATACCGATGCAGATATGGGACGGGCAGCGCAGCAGGAGCAGGAAGGCGGCGATGCGTCAAAGGGCAAAAAAGAGGACATGCCCCGGGAAAGGGAAGCCACAATGCTTCAGGAAGTGAAGGACAATGGTACAGCTGAAGTTTCCAACCGGGTGCGCATGCAGCAGTTTAAGAATATTATGCATGAAATCATTCAGGATGCGATGAAGGACAGCAATAAGGAGCTGACAGACAGTATAACGGAGTCGGTGTCCAGAGAGTTTGAGTACCAGATGCGCCGGAAGGAGATGCTGGCGGAGGAGCATTTTAAGCAGCTGGACCGCACCCTGCGCGAATGCCAGCAGGGACAGAAGCAGGCTGCCGTGACAAAGGAGTACGGCGGCGGAAGGACAAAGAGCAAATTTTTTCGTAAAAATGGGAGAAAACGGATTTAGCACATAATGCAAAAAAAGAGAGACCCTTCAGCGGTGATTACTCTGCCGCTGCGGGGTCCCCTCTGCGTTTTTACAATGATATCCTGCTGCAAACGCGGCAGCAGAAGTCCGGCTGTAAAGAGCAAATCCGTGTGTGATTACGGCTCCTCGATAGCACCTGTCGGGCAGCCGCCTGCGCATGCGCCACACTCGATGCAAGCATCCGGATCGATCTCGTAATGGCTCTCGCCTTCGGAAATAGCGCCAACCGGGCAGTTGCCTGCACAAGCGCCGCAGCTTACACATGTATCAGTGATTTTATATGCCATAATAAATATCCTCCTTTATTGTTTTCTTCATTTTACTCCAAAATCTCCGAGAATACAAGAAAAATATTATAAACTTGAGTTGCCAGTTTTTGCACGTGCCCTTTTGGGTGTCAGCCGGGAACCGTTCGAATGTAATCCGGCACTGAACAAACTTCTGTCTCGCAAAAAAGGCAGATAGCTGAAAAGATACGGAAACTCAAGATATGGTGTATGTCTTGACGAAGTCGGGGGAATACTATATAATCAAGCATGGAGGTCGTCCGGTTCATCGGCGCTTTCCGGAAAGTATTGTGAAAAGACAGCAAAGGAGAGAAAAAGATGAAGGTAACAAAGGATATGACAATTGCTCAGATCATTCAGATCGATACCAATATTATCCCGATTCTTATGGATGCAGGCATGCACTGCATCGGATGCCCGTCCGCACAGGGCGAGAGCCTGGTTGAGGCTGCGTTTGTACATGGGATTGACGCAGACAAGCT
>CAMALD010000092.1 GCA_945836355.1 uncultured Lachnospiraceae bacterium
GAGACGGATATTATTATATAGACCTTTCCTGGGTAAAGAATAGTGCAAAGACGGATTTTCTTCTAAAGGGTGATGTCTGTGAGGATATTGTAACAATTACTTTGCCGGCGCGCCCTGCTGCCTGCAAAGCGAAGTTCGACAAGCTGACGGGGACTCTTGCACTGACCAGAGTACCGGATGGAACGGAACAGTTTGAGTGGAGAAAAGCCACTTCTTATGAGTGGTATACCGTAAAGCTTGATGATGCTTCGAAGGAAAACTCCGATTTCTGCAGCGAGATGGAAAAACTGAGAGTGGCAGGCGGTTCTATTTATGTCCGTCTCAAGCAGACACCGGGCAGATTGGATGCGGACGGTGTGTTTCAACCGGGGATGCGGCAGAGCAAAGAAATAAAGGTCAGTATTCCAAAACGAAGCAACGCACCCAAAATCACCGTCGATGGGGCGAGATTGACCGTCAACACCAAAAAAACGATGGAATATTCGCTGGACGACGGGGTTACCTGGAAGGCAGCCACCGATAAGATGGCACTGAAAATGTTGGCACCGGGACTTTTCGGAGAAAATGCAAAGGATGTTGAAGTGTGTTTCCGTGTGGCGCAGACGGCAAAAACACCTTATTCCAAGACCTGCCGTATTACCATTCCTGCGCAGTCGATAGGACCTGTGGTGGGAACCACGCCGGGACTGGAGGTCGTATATGAAAGTGATACGGCAAAGTTTTATCTTACTTTTGCTCAGGCAGCGAAAACAAATGCATATGAGTACACCATAGTAAAGCAGGGAAATGAACTGAATGAGCAGAAGGCCTCCTGGAAAGCGGTTATCAGCAGCAAGAAGGTTTATGTCTCAGCGAGAACAGCACCGGAGGGCAGCATCATATATATCCGGAAGAAGGCGGTAAAAGATACTGCAACGACAAAATTTGCACTGGCATCGGCGATGAGAAGCATAACAGTAAAGTATGCAGCGGAATAGTATGAGCACGCTCTGCAGTGAATTATGCCGATACCGGGGAAAAAGGGGAGACGGAGTTTCGTTTTGGAAACTTCGTCTCCCCCTTTTGACCTATGCCAAAAAGCTATTCAACCGTAACCGATTTGGCGAGATGGCGTGGCTGGTCGACATCCAGACCGCGCAGGTAGGACGTATGGTACGCAATCAGCTGCAAATATACCGCTGCGGAGAACGGAGCAAACAGATCCTCGCATACCGGGATATTAATTCGGTAATCGTACAAGCCCTCCTCCACGACGGCGGCTTCGGTGGTAATCAGAATCACGAACGCACCGCGGGCGCGTACCTCCTTGACGTTGGAAATCATTTTGGCAAGGACATCCTGCTGGGTGGCTAATGCGATGACCGGAATCTCCGAGGTAATCAGGGACAGGGTACCGTGCTTTAATTCACCTGCGGCGTACGCCTCGGAGTGAATGTAGGAGATTTCCTTCAGCTTGATGGAGCCCTCGCACGAAAGTGCGTAGTCCATGCTGCGGCCGATAAAGAAGAGGTCGTCAGCCTTAATCAGATGACGTCCGATTTCTTCGGTGACAGCTTTGTCGGCGAGCACCGTATGAATATCCGATACCACAGTCAGCAGCTGGCTTGTAAGGTGGGCGCAGTCTGCAGCCGAAAGCTTTTTCAATGCGTAAGCGGCACGGAAAGCAATCAGATAGAAGGCGGAAAGCTGTGCAGTATAGGCCTTGGTGCTGGCCACCGCAATTTCCGGACCGGCGTGGGTGTAAAGCACATGGTCGCTTTCTCTGGCGATGGACGACCCCTTGACATTGACGATGGAGAGGGTCCGCGCGCCCTGTGCACGGGCAAGGCGAAGGGCTGCCAGGGTATCGGCGGTTTCGCCCGACTGGGATACGGTGATGACTAACGTGTTTTCATCCAGAATCGGATTCTGATACCGGAATTCCGATGCTATATCAACCGTAACCGGAATGCGCAGCAGGCGCTCAAACAGGATTTTTCCCATCATGCCTGCATGCATGGCAGTGCCGCACGCCGTGATGATGATACGGTGGAGATTCTCAAAAAGGGAATCCGGGATGCCGTCCGCGGATAAATCCGGCAGTGTGTAACAGCAGTCATTGTCCGTATGCTTGGAAAGACGCGGCATAATGGTGCGGGAAAGAGCGTCCGGCTGCTCGTGGATTTCCTTTTCCATGTAATGCTTGAACCCGTTTTTCTGGGCAGACGATACATCCCAGGTGACAGTCTGGTATTCCGGACAGACAGCCTCGCCCGCCAGAGTGGTTACGGTAATGCCCTCCGGCTTTAAGCAGGCAATCTGATCTTCGCTTAACACAAAATAATCCTTGGAGTATCGCAGCAGGGCGACCATATCCGAGGCAATCACAGAGCCAATCTCGGAGTGGCACGCAACCAGCGGACTGCCCTTGCGGATACAGTAAATGGTATCCGGCTGGTCGGCAAAAAGAATACAGAAGGCATAGGCGCCCTCTAAGCGCGCGGCAGCATCGCGGATAGCCTGATAAGCGTCTCCGGTGTAAAGGCTGTCAATCAGCATTGCGGCGATTTCACTGTCGGTCTGGGACACAGGAATGCGTCCGGTCGCGGTGAGCTCATCGCGAAGGGAGAGATAATTCTCGATGATTCCGTTGTGAATCAGGGTGACATGACCACAGGAATGCGGATGTGCATTGGCCTGCGTTACTCCGCCGTGTGTAGCCCAGCGGGTGTGACCGATACCGCAGCTTGCGGTAAAGCCGAAAGGAATGCTGGCACGAAGCTGCGAAACCTTCCCGACGGTTTTAATGGTGGTGATGGCAGAAGGAGCGGTAAAGCAGGCGATACCTGCGCTGTCATAGCCGCGGTATTCCAGCTCTGCGAGTCCGTCTACCAGTACCTCGGCAGCATTTTTACTGCCGGTGAATCCGATAATTCCGCACATAAATATTCCTCTTTTCTCAAATTATTGGCACGTTTTGCATCGGAAAAACGGATACCGTTCTGATCATGCTGTGACTGTTTGGCAGTTACCTGCTGGTTTCGCAGCATGTGACACGTTCAGATACATGGAAGGGTCCCCGCCGAAGGTTTCGAACACCCTTCACCTCGTTAACCTGTGGGCAGAAGCCGCAGGTGCATGGCGCTAAGTTTTTCCTTGTGGAAGCATAAATGACCGATGCTGACATTTGTGCTGCCGGTAAATACCGGGATGCTTCCGGAAGACATTTCTGTCAAAGATAGGCCGGAACGGATGTTAGACAGAGTGGGAGCTTTCGGCCCGTCGGCATTCTTCTGAACCATAGTAGCATGAAAGTGTGAGAAAATCAAGGGTGACTCAAGTGACTCCTTTATTATGATATGCGTTACACACCTTCGTTGTTAAATGCGGGGATAAAGCTTTCGGCGGCTGTTTCGCCTTCCTGGATGTAAGCATTTTCTATGCCGAGGTCGATGGCGTAATCGATCAGGGCGTCATATTCTGCGTCGGTAATTCTGCGGTTTAATTCCGGATGTGCGGACAAATTCTGCGGCAGCGGTGTATACTGGTTCATGATGGAAAGATAGATGGCATCACCGTAGGTCTCGTAGAGATAGCGGAGAATCTGTCTGGAATCCCTCAAGGCACCCGGCAGGGCTAAATGCCGCACGATTATGCCGCGGGTCATCAGCGAGGTCTCACTCTCAGCAAGACCGTCCATAACCGGTCTTCCCACCTGTCGGAACATTTCGGCAAGGTTTTCCACAGCGTGTACGGCATAGCCCGGTGCGTTGCTGTAGCGCATTGCGAGAGCGTCATCCCAGTATTTGAAATCCGGCAGATAGATATCGACATATCCCTCCAGACTTTTTAAAGTGTCGAGGGTCTCGTAATTGCCGGTATTGTAGACTATGGGCAGTGTTAGCCCCTCCCGGCGAGCCCGGTCAAGAGCCGGCAGAATGGATGGAACAAAATGTGTGGGTGTCACCAGATTGATGTTTACGGCGTCCTTTGCCTGCAGCTCCAGAAAAATCTCGGCGAGCCTTACAATATCGATTGCCTTGCCGGTGTTACCCAGCGCGATATCGTGATTTTGGCAGTATACGCAGCGAAGACCGCAGCCGGAAAAAAATACGGCACCGGAACCGCGCTCCCCGCAGATGCAGGGCTCCTCCCAGTAGTGCAGGGCTGCGCGCGCGGCAACAATCCGGTCGTTCATGCCGCAGTAACCCGCAGAAACGCTGCGGTTTACGCCGCAGGCACGGTGGCAGAGCTTACAATTATCGTATGGATTTATGGAATTTATCGTCATGTGGAATGTCCTTTGCAAAGTATTCGCCGGATATGAGGTGTAAGAAAATGTACCCGGCGTCGTTCCTATTGTATTATGTGACGGGAAAATTATCAAGTCGCCATGAAAATCGGCAATAATCACACAAAAAAGCGCAAATAATAAGAAGTATTTTTTGGGGATTAATTTATCATGTAATTATGGAGTGTTTTGCGAAAATGTAACTTTTGAAACGGAGGAACGTATGAGAGAATATCGTAATGTGTTTTTGGAAATCGGGAAGAGTACCGCGGAAGTGGAGCAGAGATTAAAGGAAGTCGTGAATACCTTTTTTTATGGCGAGGATAAGGTGTATTTTGAGGTTGGCGACGATATGGCATACATTGAGGATACCGGCAACCATGACGCGCGCACCGAGGGCATGTCCTATGGCATGATGATGTGCGTGCAGCTGGATATGAAAAAGGAATTTGACCGCCTGTGGAAATGGGCAAAGACCTATATGTGGATGGAAGACGGCTGGAACGAGGGGTATTTTGCATGGTCGTGCCAGGTGAACGGACAGAAAAATGCCAACGGACCGGCTCCGGACGGCGAAGAGTTTTTTGCAATGGCATTGTTCTTTGCGTCAAACCGCTGGGGGGATGGCGAAGGTATTTTCAATTATTCCGCACAGGCGAGGGAGATTTTGAAGGCCTGCCTGCACAAGGGAGAGAATGGCAGACCGGGGCATCCGATGTGGAACCATGAAAATCATCAGATTCTTTTTGTGCCTGGAATCGATTTTACCGATCCGTCCTATCATCTGCCGCATTTTTATGAGCTGTTTGCAAAGTGGGCGAATGAGGAGGACAGACCATTCTGGAGTGAGGCTGCGAGGGCGAGCCGTGAGTATCTGGTCGCTGCCTGCCATCCGGTTTCCGGCATGAACTCCGAGTATGCCGAGTTTGACGGGAGCCCGATGAGCCGGAGACTCCAGTGGTCCGATGACCGCCATGACTGGTTTTACAGCGATGCATATCGTACTGCTGCCAACATCGGTCTGGACTACGAATGGAATCATAAGAATATCGGACAGTGCGCTGCGGTGGAACGCCTGCAGTATTGTCTGGGTGTAGTGAATGCGGATGATCCGTATCACATTTATGAGGTGGATGGCACCAGGCTTGCCGAGGAAGCGCTGCATCCAATCGGAATTCTGGCAACCACGGCACAGGCTGCCCTTGCGGTGGACGGTCCGATTGCAAAGGATTCCGCCAATCAGGCGAAGGCTGTGGCAGCCGACTGGGTTGAGCGTTTCTGGAATCAGCCGATGCGCACCGGCAACCGCCGCTACTATGATAATTGTCTGTATCTGTTTGCCTTCCTCGCATTGTCCGGCAATTACCGGATTTACGAGTAGGAGCAGGGAATGCATACGGTAAATCTGTGTGCAAATTATGAATAGCTTTCTTTTTTGAACCTTCGGTCCCCACTTATGTGCAAGCATAATGCGGGGACCGAATTTTGATATTGTGATATTTCGATTCTGAAATTTCTTTACATTTTTGGCCGATAAAATCAGGCTGGGAAAAAATACCTATCTCCTCTTAACAAATGTGTAATAGTATAGTATAATATATTTGCTGTAAAATGATATGCAAATCAGAAGGAGATGATACAAACCGTGGGCATGCCACGGTAATAGGTTTCAATCAGACGGAGAAATGGGGGAACACATGCTTACGATAGCAATTTGTGACGACGAAAGTCATTTCACAAAAAAGATTAGAGAAATTTTAACCGCTTATCTGAATTCGAGAGGTCTTCTGTACAAGATTGATGAACATGAGTCGGGAAAAGACTTTGTCAAATTGCGAATAGAGATGGCGCGATATAACATAGTCTGCTAGGATGTC
>CAMALD010000093.1 GCA_945836355.1 uncultured Lachnospiraceae bacterium
GCTCATCGTGCGCATCAGCAGCACAATATCGCCATATCGGCAAGGCCGCAGGCTCTTGGTCTCGTTTCCCTCACTGTCCCTTATCACCTCCTGAAGCCGGATTCCCCCTCCGGTCAGGCTGCGAATCTTCGCCGCGCATAACAGAGCCTCCTTTTCCCTGTTGGAGTATTCTGCCTCTGCCTCCTCCTCATCGGATAAGCTCTCTGCCTCTTCCGGCTCGCTTTCCGCTTCCGCTGCCTGTGTTACCTTCTCCCCTTCCTCCGCTAACAAAAGCACTTCCGTATCATTGGCCTCCTCCTGTCCGGGCAGCACAAGATAATCCGCACCGGCATATAACGCAGCATCCTCGTCATATTCGATGCCGCCGATCTTTTCTCCCATCAGCTTAAAAAACAATTCGTTTACACTGTCGAGCACCTGCTTTCTGCTGCGGAAATTTTTGTGCAGATCGATTCTTTGCTGTTTTGATTCATCCGTGGTGTAGGAATTGTACTTTTCCAAAAACAGCTCCGGCTTAGCCAGCCGGAAACGATAAATACTCTGCTTGACATCACCGACCATGAATATATTCGGGGTTCCCTCTTCCTCACGCGAAACACTGCGCAGGATGACCTCCTGCACCTCGTTGCTGTCCTGGTACTCGTCAATCATGATTTCACTGTACTGCGCCCGCAGCTCCAGTGCCGCCGCGCGCGCGCGATAGCTGTCCTTTGTCCTCTCGGTGAGTATATCCAGAGCAAAATGCTCGATATCGCTGAAATCCACCAGCCGCTTATCCTGCTTATGCTTTGCAAAGGCTTGCAGAAACCGCAGCGTCAGGCGCAACAAAACTCCCGACACGGCTGCCGCCTTCTGCTTATCGCTCTGCATTTCCTCCATGCTTTGAAAAAAGAAATCCTGCTGCAAGCGTTTGATACTATCCTTAACCTTCTCGCGCAGGGCTTTTACCCTTTCCTTCTTCTCCTCCGTGCACTCCTTGTTGGCTTTGCGGGACAACGCCGTAAAGCTGATTTCCGGTATCCTTGCAAACAATTCCTCCACCCTGCAGCCATGCAGCTCCCTCAGCCATTCCCGGTCATCCTCCAGGGCCTGCGTATACTGTCCGGGACCGTCCGGCTCCGCGCACACCGCTAGCGCCTTTTGATTGATCAGCAGACATTCCTCCACATAAACGCGGACCATCTTTTCCAGCCGCTCATACTCGCCATCATCCGCTTTCCCCGCTGCTTCCATCTCACTGCACGCCAGCTTCTCCTCAAGCCATGCCTCCGGCCACGGGCAGCTCTGTGCAAAACGGTAAAGGCGCAAAATGTACTCCTCCAGCCGGTCATCCTGATGCTTGCCGCCATAGCATTCGGCAAAGCTCAAAAAGTCCTCATCCCCTTTTGTATACGCCTCCTCGAGAACCTCCGTAACGGTCTCATGCTGCAACAGGGTCAGCTCCTCCTCATCCGCCACCCGAAATACCGGGTCAAGATTGATTTCATGAAAATAATTCTGAATCACATTCAGGCAAAAGCTGTCTATCGTTGTTATGGAGGCGCTGTGCAGCAAAAGCGCCTGCCGCTGCAGATGAACATCCTGCGGCTCTTCCTCCAATTTCTTCTCAATCGCCGCACCGATACGTTCCCGCATCTCGGCAGCCGCAGCCCTCGTGAATGTCACTACCAGAATCCGGTCAATATCGACCGGATTTTCTTTTCTGGTAATCATGGTGATGATACGTTCCACAAGCGTAGCGGTCTTTCCGGAACCTGCTGCCGCAGAAACCAGCAAATTACGGTTCCCGAGCCGTATTACCTGTTTCTGTTCTTCCGTCCAATTCGGCATTCTCCTTACGCTCCTCTCCCTCATTCTCCCATAACTTCAACACCGGTATTTTCTCGAGATCCCGGTATTCATATCCCTCACACTTCCTGTCAAACGTACAGCAGCTCTTGTAGCTGCACCACTGGCATGCATTTTCCCCATTCTGCCGGTAAGGGGCAGGATCAACATCGCCCGCCTCTATTTTCCCGGCATTCTCATACAGGGTTTCCCGCGCATGTTCCATCGCTTTTTCAAGAATCCTTTCCTGCACCGCCATGGAACGCTTTGACAAGCCGCCGCCCTTGAGCGTCGATACAGGAATTACTGTGGACGCCACCCCTGCGGCAAGCTGCCCGGAGGAATCCTTTAGGGCATGGTCCTGGTGAAACAGCGCGTCCCCGCTTGCACTGACAAGCCCCTTCATTGCCAGTGCTTTGCCAATCTCATAATCCACATCTTTTCCTTTGGCAACAATCGGGTCATTGATACGGTAATAAAGCATTCCCGCCGGAACGACCCCCGTCATTCCCTTCTCCCTAGCCCATGTCAGAGCAGCTTCCAGATACACTGCCAGTTGAAGCTGCAGTCCATAATACAATTTATCGAGCTTAAATTCCGTTGTCCCCGACTTGTAATCCACGACGCGCAGATAGTCCTTCTGCCCGTCATGGCACAAATCAATCCGGTCAATCCGCCCTTTCAGGCTCAAATAGCGGTCTGCATGCTCAAACTCAAGCTCAAACACCTCCGGTTCAAAATCTCCGGCTGCAATCTGCGACTGAACGGTCTTAATCGTGCGCCTGAGCATCCTCTCGATGCGGTCAAGCTGCCCCTTGCTCCGGCTTGAGCTTGCAAATATCCCATTGCCGTATTCCGCTGCTGCCTGCTCTATCGCACTCTTTAACAGCTCGCTTGAGATATCCGTCAGCCCGTCATGCCAGCTTTGTCCCCGTTCCTTCATAGCTGCCGAAAAATACTGCAGCGCAGCATGGTAAATTGACCCGATATCCGGCATTTTCAGCTCGTACTCTGCCCGTTCCTCCAGTGCAAGCCCATATTTCAAAAAGTGCGCAAACGCACACTGCGCATACTGTTCCAGTCGGGTGACACTGCCATAGAGCCGCTCGCCATACAGCATTTTTGCGTTTTGGGCAGTCAGGGGCTGTTCCTGCTTGCGGTAATATACTGCCGCAGCAATGGTCTCCCGCGGAATCGGCGGCTGCAGTTTTCCGGTGAAATATGCCTGATACAGTTCCCTGAAATATCCGGGCAGCTCTTTTTTACCGTCAAGATAATCCGGAACCGATTTCAAAAAGGAGCGAAAGCCTGCATCCGTTCCGAGATACTTTTCAATACTTCCCTCCTGCACGACTTCACTGTGCAGGTTCTTAAACAGCCTTTCCACCCTGCCAAGCAGATAGGACGGCAGCACCGTCTTTCCCGCAGCATCCACCCTGTGCCAGGACAGATAAAGCTTTTCGGAAGGCTTTGTAAGATTCAGGTACAGATAAAACTCGCTCAAAAATGCCGTCTGTCTCTGGTTCGGTGCCAGCTCGATGCCCGCATCTGCCAGCAGAAGCCTGTCCTGCTCGGACAATACTCCGCCTCCCTTTGCCGGCTTAGGCACCACCCCTTCATTGATGCCCAGAAAGAACAGCACGCGGATGTCTTTTAGTCTGGTGCGCTCCATATCCCCCACCAGAACCGTGTCGATTCCCGGCGGCACCAAACCCACCTTCGCTTCCGCAAAGCCGGTTTCCAGTATCTCCTGAAATTCCTTCAGGCTGAGCTCGTCCTCGCCGAGCAGCGCCACAATGCGGTCAAAAATCTCAAGCGAAATACGCCAGAGCTGCTCATATTCACGCGCGCGAAGCGGCTCCTGTGTCTCCCAGTTCTTCGCACATTCCGCAAGATACTGCTCCGCTCCTCTTTCCGCCAGAAAATAGTATAATGCCTTCATTCTCTCCTTCGTGACAGCCTTCTCACCGCCCATGACGGCGTAAAACTCCCGCCACTGCCCCACAAACCTGACTCTTAGCTCATTCAGCCGTGCAAGCGGACATTCATAGGCGGAACGGTACTTTCTCGTCCATTCCTTTTCATAGCCGGAATAATACTTAATGCCAAGCGCTCTTATGTAATTTTCAAGAAGATCCGACTCCTCCTGCGAAAACCCGGAGAGCGGTGATTTCAGATAGTGCATGACCGCATCATACGAAAAGTTCTGTGTCACGACCTCCAGTACTGCGAAAATAATCTCCACCACCGGATTGTCCAGAATCCTTTTCTTACAGTCCAGAAAGCACGGAAGCCCCGCACGCGCAAATTCTTCCTCCAATACAGCCGAAAAACTATCCAAATCCGCACAAACCACTGCGATATCGCGATACCGGTATCCCTCCTTGTGCACCAGCCGATAGATTTCCGTCACAGTCCACACAGCCTCTTCCCGCAGGTTTTTGTGTGAAAAAATACGCACAGCTTCCTGTGCTTCTTCAAAAACATGATGCAGTGGTCTGAAAATATGCTGTGAAAGAAATTTCAGGCTCTTAGCTGCGCCAAAGCGCCCCTCTCCCTCCACGCAGACCGGTTCGGCAATCTCAAGCCCCCTCTGAACCGCCAGTCTGTCCAGCCACTGCACCGTTTTCGAGCTCAGATAAAACAAATCATGCTCCGGCAAAACACGGCCCACCAGCTCCCGCGGCATTGTCACCGTGACATAGCACTCCTTCGCGTAGCGCATCAGCTCTCCGATCAGCTGATACTGCGACGGTGTAAAACCGGTAAACCCGTCAAAGCAGATGGTGCAGTTTTTGACAAGCCCGCTCTGCGGCAGACACTCTGTCAGCAGTCCCAATACGCCTTCGGTGGTGACATAGCGGTCAGCCAAAAAGTCTTCAAAGCCTTCGTAAAGCAATCGGATATCATGCAGCTTCTTTTTCAGTGCCGTTTTTCCCTCCGCGGCACTCTGCATCTGCTCCAGCTCCTCACGGCCGATTCCGTACTGGTAAAATTCCGAGATAACCGACTTAATCTCGTCCAAAAAACCGGATTTCCGGACATTGCGTCCAAACACCTCCAGCCGGTCGGCACACTGCATGGCAATTTTTTTCACAATCATGCTCTTGCCGGTATCCTCTAACACGATCCGCTCCGGAACACCCGTCTGCTCAAATACACGGTACGCCAGACGCAGAAAGCTCAGCACGTCAATGTTCATGATTCCGTGAATCTGCTCATCCAGTGTCACAAAATCCTTCTGTGTCTGCAGCGTAAACTGCTCCGGTACAATCACCAGATACTTTTCCCGCGGATTGCGGTGTGCCTCCCGCAGAATCGTGCGGTACAGCAGGTACGACTTACCCGCTCCCGATGCCCCAAAAATATAATGTAATGCCACGCCACAGCCCCCTTAATCCGGCATAACCGTTTTCTGTCCGCCTTTATTGCACAACTGTTCCAGCACAGCCTTGTAAATCAGAACCATTCTGGCATCCACATAACAATACCGGTTCACAAAATACTCCACTGTTTTGTATGCCAGTCCCACTCCAAGCACTGCAAGCAGCGCATACAGCACCTGCTCCACCGGCTGAAGCAGCAGCACCATTCCTGCGGTTGCCACCACGGCGACCACCGTCATAAAGTAGCCCCTGCATATGGTAAGCGACCGGAGCAGCGTCTGCTCCAGGCGTCTTTGCTTTTTCTTTAATACCGGGCTGTCCACCGTCTGCAGCAAAAGATACATCTCCTCAAATACTCTTTTACTGTTCAGCGTATGCTGCTCGATTTCCTCGTAAATATATCTGCAATAGCGCTCGTAATTTCCGGGACCAAATTCCCGGCGCATAAGTTTCTTAAATAGATTATTCATCCTGAGCTTCCTTTCCCAAATCATTCATTTCCGCTATAAAATAGTGTTTCAAATATTGCCTGATTCAGCCTATGAAAATTTTGTATTTTGCCGGCTCAAAACATTCACAAATTGTTAACAAGTTATCCATACTATCCTAATATCTTGCCGGTATACTAAAGTCATCAAATTGTTAATAAGAATTTTTTTTCATAAATCTGGCCCGTCAGTGTATTCTGTCGGGCTTCTCCTCTTTTTCCCAGCCCTTTCCCGGTATTATACATCCGGTGTTCAAAAAGCTACCCGGTCACATACTTGAGTTTTCGCATTTTTGCACTGACTGCCTTTGCTGCTTGCCGGCTTACAGCTCCATCTCCATACAGATAAAATCTTTGTCAAAAAGCTTACTTTCTCCAACAATTTGAAAACCCAACGCTGCATACGATGTGAGTGCCACCACATGACCTGTTTTTACCAGAATG
>CAMALD010000094.1 GCA_945836355.1 uncultured Lachnospiraceae bacterium
AAAGTGGAAATACTGGAAATTTTGGAAGTGGGAAAAGTGGAACCATACAGAATTTTAATTATGAAAAAAATAAATCGATAATTGCAATATTTCAGATAGCATGGTATAATCAAGACATAAAAGGAGCAACCGCCACACAAGGTGGTTAGCCTCAAGGTTAAGTTATAAGCCTACCTTCGACGGCCAAGTACAAAGGTAGGCTTATTTATTTTCGCTTGTTGTTCCTATCTATGTAGGCAAGCAGTGTAACGATTAACATTGCAAAAGCTATCATCAAAGATATTGCTTCAAAAGTAGTCATCATTAACACCACCTCCCTTCTATTTCTAGTACGGGAGGCTACCACCGAGCTCTGCGAAGCAGAGGTTGTACACGGTTGCTTAAGAGTATTATATCACAAACCGAACAAACGTTCAATGACTTTCGTGCTAAATTTTACAATGTTTTTGCAGTGTTTTAGAGGCCTAAAGTGGCTTGAGTAGCATATAAAATCTCAGTTGACATACTCCACTGAGGTTTTCCTTTACCCTAAAAGCGTTACGGGGAACCGTACCATAAATAAATATTGAAGGAGGAGAGAGATATGGTTAAGCATGTTATTTTGTGGAAACTGAAGGAGGAACTGTCTGCGGAAGAAAAAGCCATGCGTGCATCGGCAATGAAGGAACAACTGGAAAGTCTTGTGGGAAGGGTGCCGGGGCTGGTCAGCCTGACGATTGTGACAAACGGTCTGGCGTCTTCTAACGCGGATGTAATGCTTGACAGCGTGCTGGAATCGGAAGAAGCCCTAAAGGGCTATGCCGTACACCCTGCTCATGTGGCGGTGGCAGACGGTTATGTGAGACCGTATACGCAGGTGCGCATGTGCATGGATTATGAGCTTTAACGAAAGAGCAATTAGTAAAAAGAAGAAAGCAATATTTGGTCAGTAGAGCGGATAAGTGTGTGCTATAATAAAAGCAGCTTGTATCGTGTGTTTAGTGAGAACGCACGGAATGGAGGAAATTATGAGGAAAAAAATTGCATTGCTGCTTACGGGCTGCCTTATGCTTACGGGAATCGGTTGCGGCAGCGAAAAGCAGGATACGCCGGTGGCAACACAGGGTGTTACAGAACAGGCTTCCCCTACGGAGGCAACGGAGTCTTTAGCTACGGATGCACCTACGCCAACACCGACGGATGCACCTACGCCAACACCGACGGAAGTTCCGGAGGAGCCTACCTATCTTCGAGAGACCTTTGCGGCGCACGGCATGAAGACAGGAACCTGTCTTACAACACAGATGATAAACAATAAGTTCATGGCGAATCTCATTCCCGAGCAGTTTAACAGTGTGACGATGGAAAATGCCATGAAGCCGGATTCGACGCTGGATAAAAATGCAAGCATTGCCGCGGGGGATTTGGTTGTCAATTTTAACAATGATGTGATTACCATGCTTGACTGGGCGCGTGATAATAATATGGCGGTCCGCGGTCATACCATCATCTGGCACAGCCAGACTCCGAAGTGGATTTTCCACGAGGATTTTGATTTAAATAAGCCGTTTGTCGGCAGGGAAGTGATGCTTGCCCGCATGGAGAGCTATATTAAGCAGGTATTTGAGAAGCTGGATGAGCTGGGCTATATCGATCTGATTTATGCTTATGATGTGGTGAACGAGGCGTGGATGGAGGATGGTACCATCCGCAACGAGATGAACTACTGGTATCATATCATCGGAGAGGATTATCTCTGGTATGCATTCTATTATGCAGACAAATACGCACCAAAGAGCATTGATCTCTACTACAACGATTACAATGAGCAGTATAAGACCGATGCATTGATTCAGTTTGTGGATACATTGAAGGATGAAGAGGGGAACTCTCTTATCGATGGCATCGGACTTCAGGCACATCTGTATACCCAGGATGATCTGGATCAGTATCTGGAATGTGTGAAGAGCCTTGGTTCTACCGGCTTGAAGATTGAACTGACGGAGCTTGATGTTTCCCTCGGAAGATATCAGAAGAATCTTCCGGCTACCGATACGAATTTAAAGGAACAGGGCAGATATTATTACAATCTGGTCAATGGCTTGTTTGAGCTTGTGGATTCGGGGGCAGTCCGCATGGATGCGCTGACCTTCTGGGGCTTTGCAGACGGTCTTTCCTGGCGTAAGGAAGCGAGTCCGCTGCTGTACAATACAACATATAAGCCAAAGTATGCGTACTATGGAGCACTGCAGATGAAAGAAAAAGCAGGCTTTGATGAGGAATAGTGAAAATCAGATATGATGAAAAGGATGAGGAGCTAAAACAGCTCCTCATCTCCGTTTACGCTGGCGCGCTCATTTTCGTCCAACGGAATGACAATACAGCGTTTTCCGTTGATTATTTGGGAATGAATCTGCTCCATTTTTTCCGGAGCTACCTTTACAATAACATTGCACTCGGACGAATCCGGAGCTTCGCCTTTGATGAGGGTGAGCTCATCCTTTAACTGCTGTACCTCGACCATCAGCTCTTCCTCGCGGCGTTTGTGTGCGCCGGATGTCAGCAGCTTTTTGTCGACAAGCTGGTCAGCCATTGGAGGCTCGGAAGCCAGTTTTTCGGTGTAGGAGGCGCTGATACGGGATGCAATCTCCTCCGGCACCTTGCTGGTGGCAAGCACATCCTGAATGGTTTCCGATGTCAGCGGAATTGGATCCGGCTCCTGGTTTTCCTCCGCATACAGTGCCTTTTCGTCGATCATCTCCTGGATGGTCTCATGGATATCGTACATGACACGTTCCCGTTTGCGGTCATCCGAGATTGCCCCGGTAAGAATATCGGTAAAGGTGGTTTTCTTTTCCGTGGCGGTCTGTCTTGCAGGACAACCAAGGATAAATTCCATAAATTCCGGATGCGGCTCCTTGGTGTCTTTTGTGTAGTACATGACGGAATGGATATCCGTGCTGCGGTCCGAAAAAGCAGGGAATACAAAGCCCGTATCCGGTGCGCCGACCACCCAGTCGCGCATACGCGACCCGATACGGTTCTCGGTCTCAAGATACCCTAATCCCGGTTTGGAAAGAGTCACCGGACATACCGCAGCCAGGAGATATTCGTACACCTCCTCGGATTCATCAAGCTCTTCATTGTCATGTGTGCGTGTCATGACATCGTAAGCATCGTGGAATACCAGAATCAGATAATTGCCGGCATAATCATAATTCTCAATTACCAGATGATAGAAGGTGTCGAGCAGAGCCTCATTTTTGAGCTTGCTTTCCTTCAGCCCCATCAAAAACTGCTGTTTTCCCCCGGCATCCTCCTGCTCGGAAGGGAAGCTTAATTCGAGCAGATTGTTTCCGAGTGAACCGGAGAGTGTTTTCCCCGCGATTTCCAGGTATTTGTAGAATTCCTCTTCTTCCAGATTGAGAAAAGTCTCATTCAGGGTCAGAAGGATTTCTTTGTCGGAATTTACATAGCATCCGCACATGCGGGTAAAGGTGCAGTGATTTTTCTTTAAGCGGCGCTTGAGCTCGAGTATATCTTTTTTATTCATGGTTGGTTCCTCCGAAATATGTAATGAAGCAATTTATGTAAACACCTCCAATCCCGCAGATTTGCAGGCAAATCTGCTTCTTGTCGGTGTTTGGCGGGTCAAGCCAGTAGATAGCAATTTGCATGTAAACATGCATTGTTATCTACTTTTGACCCTTGTATCATATAACACAATAAATTATAGTCGATTTTGTGAAATATTTCTAGTAAATTCTTCTTGCATTTTTATGGGATATCCTGTAACATAATAGCAGATGTGCACGACTGGCGGAAAGCAGCCGAAGGGCTGTGGCAGGATGACCTGCAGGGAGTGCATAAATAAGAGAAGCCGACCGCCTGGGTGTGAGAGACAGATGCACCCGGGCGGTTTTTGATTTATAGGACACTTCTTTTATTTTTTTAGATTCAAAACCTACCGGGGATGCGGATTAATAATTTTAGGTATTAGCCGGAAGGGCAGAATGGAGGAACACATGGACAAATTGTCACTGGAACAGGAACTGAAGAACAATGCATATCCGGGACGCGGTATTGTAATCGGACGCTCGGAGGATGGCAAAAAGGCGGTTACCGCATATTTTATTATGGGTAGAAGTGTAAACAGCCGCAACCGTGTATTTGTAACCGAGGGCGAGGGCATCCGCACGGAGGCATTTGACCCGTCAAAGCTTGAAGACCCGAGCCTGATTATCTACGCGCCGGTGCGGGTACTTGGCAACAAGACCATCGTAACCAACGGCGACCAGACCGATACCATCTACGACGGAATGGACCGGCAGCTTACCTTTGAGCAGTCTCTTTGCTCCCGTGAATTTGAGCCGGATGGTCCGAACTATACACCACGCATTTCCGGAGTGATGCATGTGGAAGGCGGAAAGTACGATTTTGCAATGTCCATCCTAAAGAGCGATAACGGTGATCCGTCATGCTGCAATCGTTATACCTATTCCTATTCCAACCCGAAGGCGGGTGAGGGACGTTTCATCCACACTTACATGCATGACGGCAATCCACTGCCAAGCTTTGAGGGCGAGCCGAAGTGGGTAGGTATCTCCGGTGATATCAATACCTTTGGCGACATGGTATGGAACAGCCTCAATGAGGAGAATAAGGTCTCTCTGTTTGTGCGCTTTATTGATATCGAGACCGGAAGATACGAGACAAAAATCTATAATAAAAATCAGAAATAGGCATAGTGAAAAAAGCGGCGCCGGAGTGTTACGGACGGAACTTTTTGTCTGTGGTCATTCAAGGAAAATTGAATAAACCGGCGTTTCCACAGAAAAAATAACAAATTATATGCGGTTTATTGGTATACTTGAAGAAAGGAATGGAGAATAATATGAATGAGATTCAGTTAAAGTACGGATGCAATCCAAATCAGAAGCCATCGAGGATTTTTATGGAGGACGGAACAGACCTTCCGGTAACGGTATTGAACGGCAAGCCGGGCTACATCAATTTCCTTGATGCATTTAACGGCTGGCAGCTGGTAAAGGAGTTAAAGCAGGCAACCGGACTTCCGGCAGCCACTTCTTTTAAGCATGTATCCCCGGCAGGGGCAGCAGTAGGCCGTCCGCTCAGCGATACCTTGGCAAAGATTTACTGGGTAGACGATCTCGGTGAGCTTACTCCGCTTGCAAGCGCCTATGCACGTGCAAGAGGTGCTGACCGCATGTCTTCCTACGGCGATTTCATCGCATTGTCCGACGTATGTGATGTCTGCACGGCCAATCTGATTAAGCGTGAGGTATCGGACGGTGTCATCGCACCGGGATATGAGCCGGAAGCACTTGAAATTCTCAAGTCCAAGAAAAAGGGTAATTACAATGTGATTCAGATTGACCCGTCCTATGTACCGGCAGAGCTTGAGCGCAAGCAGGTATATGGTATCACCTTTGAGCAGGGCAGAAATGAACTCAACTGTGACGAGGAGCTTCTTTCCAATATCGTAACAAAGAACAAGGATATTCCGGAGAGCGCTCTGATGGATATGAAGATTTCCCTTATTACGCTGAAGTATACCCAGTCCAACTCGGTATGCTATGTAAAGGATGGTCAGGCAATCGGCATCGGCGCCGGGCAGCAGTCCAGAATCCACTGCACAAGACTTGCGGGACAGAAAGCAGACAACTGGTTCCTGCGTCAGTCCCCACAGGTAATGGGACTGCAGTTCCTGGATGGTCTCGGACGCGCAGACCGCGACAATGCGATTGACGTTTACATGGGCGATGAGTATGAGGACGTACTCGCCGATGGTACCTGGGAGCACATCTTTAAGGTAAAGCCTGCCGTGTTCACCCGCGAGGAGAAGAAGGCATGGCTGGCAAATATGCAGGATGTTGTCTGCGGCTCGGATGCATTTTTCCCGTTCTCTGATAACGTGGAGAGAGTGCATAAGAGCGGCGTCAGGTACATTGCGCAGCCGGGTGGCTCCATTCGTGACGATGCGGTTATCGAATGCTGCGATAAGTACGGTATTGCGATGGCGTTTACGGGAATTCGTTTGTTCCATCATTGATTTGTATAAGATAGCACATTATATTGCAATAAAAATAAT
>CAMALD010000095.1 GCA_945836355.1 uncultured Lachnospiraceae bacterium
CTTTACTGCAGGCTTGCTCTCACTTGTTCCTGATTTTTCAGGATGTTTTAACGTAATTTACTGTCTATTGACGCGCCGGTCGCAATGCGCCTTCCGTGGCGCTGCTCCCTGATTTTTCCATCACGGAAAAATCGCGCTGTTGATGTGCAAAACATCCGAAAAATCTCGGAACCGTTCGAATGCAATCAGACAGTGAAGCAGCCTCCGTCTTTTTGCAATGGCAGAGTAATGAAAAAATGCGAAAACTCAAGAAAGCAGTTTTTTCTTTCATTAGCTTTGGAAATATGATATACTTGGTATGCGGGCGCAGCAGTGCTTTAGTGAGTAATCGGCAAGGGACAGGCGGTGCGCGCAAATGATTACAGGAGTGCGGAAGACGGATATGGCGAGACTGTTTGTTTTAATGGGAAAAAGTGCGAGCGGTAAGGATACCCTGTATCGCTGTTTATTTTCTGACGGTGGATTGAAAATAAAAAAAGTAATATTATATACCACCCGCCCGATGCGGTCCGGCGAGCAGGACGGCAGGGAATATCATTTTGTGGACAAACAGGAGTTTGACCGGCTGTATGCGGCGGGACTTGTAATAGAATACCGGAGATACAATACGGTGCATGGGCCGTGGTATTATTTTACGGTGGCTGATGGGCAGATTGATTTGGCAGGCGGACAGGACTATCTCATGATTGATACACTTGAGGGCTACCGGCAGCTTACAAAATACTATGGCCCGGATAAGGTGGTGCCGCTATATGTGGAGGTTGAAGACGGACTGCGGCTCTCCCGCGCGCTGGAGCGGGAAAGGCAGCAGCAGCAGCCGAAGTATGCAGAGCTGTGCAGAAGATTTCTGGCGGATGCGGAGGATTTTTCACAGGAAAAGCTTGAGGCGGCGGGGATTGTAAACCGTTTTCAGAACAACAATTTTGAACAGTGTTTTAAGGAGCTTGCGGCGGCAATACGGGGTGCTTGAGTTTTTACGGGTATTATGATAAAATTATTTGTGTGCATCCTTTGTTAGCGGAATGGGGCACAGGGAAGCAGCATTTGCAGGATGTATGGACGAAAACCGGTCCGGAAGGAGAGGCAGGCGGATGGATATTAAAGTGAATCAGACCATACCGGTTAGTCCCACTGAGCAGAAAGCACCGGTCAGAGAGGCAGACGGATCATTTAAGTTTACACTAATCAGCAATATTGAGGAAAAGGAGCTGGGACAGCGTTTACAGCTTATGATGGAGGAGATTACCATGCAGGGCAAAAAGCTGTCAAAGCACATGGATATCCGTGATATGAAGCATTACCGCGAGCTGATTAAGGAATTTATGAATGAGATTGTCAATCGTTCGCACAAGTTTTCGCGGGAAAACTTTCTGGACCGCAGGGGCAGGCATCGTGTCTACGGCATGATTAAACTGATTGACAAAAATCTGGACGAGCTGGCGGAGGCGTTGCTTGCCGATGAAAAGGACGGGATTGAAATATTAAGCAGGATTGATGAGATTCAGGGGTTGCTGCTCGATATTTTAGCATAGCGGCACGGTCGGCAGAAAGGCGGAGAAGGCTTGTATACATTTGGGGATGTCATTGGCAGAGAGAAGATTACCGAGCATTTGCAGAATGCAATCCGCTTGGGAAAGGTGTCCCACGCCTATATATTTTGTGGTGAGGACGGCATTGGGAAGAATTTTATCGCGGATATTTTTGCAGCTGCACTGCAATGTGAGGGGCAGACCGGCAATCCGTGCGGGGTGTGCAAATCCTGTATGCAGGCTGCGGGGGGCAATCATCCGGACATTATCCGGGTCATGCATGAAAAGGCGGCCATCGGCGTGGACGATATCCGTGTACAGTTAAATCAAGACATTCAGGTCAAGCCGTACAGCAGCCGCTATAAGATTTATATTGTGGATGAGGCGGAAAAGATGACGGAGGCAGCACAGAATGCGCTGTTAAAAACCATCGAAGAGCCGCCGGAGTATGCGGTGATTATGCTGCTGACCAACAACCCGAATGCATTTCTGCAGACGATTTTATCGCGCTGTGTGATGTTAAATATCAGGACGGTGGACAAGAGCCGTATCAGGAAGTATCTCATGGAGGAGTGCAGTATTCCGGACTATCAGGCGGAGCTTGCGGCGGCATTCTCGGGCGGAAATCCGGGCAAAGCGGTCAAGTATGCGTCCTCGGAGGAGTTTGTGCAGCGCAGGGACGATGTGCTGCAGCTGGTGCGCCATGTGGATGAAATGAAGATTAACGAGATCATGGAGTATATGAAGCATCTGGCGGAGGACAAAGCGGCAATCGGGGATTATCTGGATCTGCTGATGCTGTGGTACCGCGATGTACTTTTGTTTAAGGCGACGAAGGATACGGGGCAGGTCGTGTACACGGAGGAGCTGCTCACGATTCAGAAACAGGCGTCGATAAAAAGCTTTGAGGCGCTGGAGCATATCATAGAGGCGTTTAGTACCCTGCGTGCGCGGCTTAAGGCGAATGTCAGCTTTGAGACTTCGGTGGAGTTACTGCTTCTGGCACTGCAGGAAAAATAGATTTTGATGGTATAGGAGAGAATAAGATTATGACAGAGATTATTGGTGTGAGATTTCGTCAGGCGGGAAAGGTGTATTACTTTGATCCTGCGGGGCTTGAGATAAAGCAGGGGCAGCATGTCATTGTGGAGACAGCGCGCGGCGTGGAGTATGGTTATGTAGTAGTCGGCTGTCGTGAGGTGGAGGATGAAAAGGTCGTACAGCCGTTAAAGTCCGTAATGCGTCTGGCTACGGAGGAGGACGATGCCACAGAAGCCCGCAACAAGGAAAAAGAAAAAGAGGCATTCAAAATCTGCCTTGAGAAGATTCAGAAGCATGGTCTTGAGATGAAACTGATTGACTGTGAGTATACGTTTGATAATAACAAGGTGTTGTTTTATTTTACTGCGGACGGACGCATCGATTTCCGTGAGCTGGTAAAGGATCTTGCCTCTGTGTTTAAGACACGTATCGAGCTGCGGCAGATCGGTGTGCGCGATGAGACGAAGATTCGCGGCGGCATTGGCATCTGCGGACGCCCAATGTGCTGCCACACTTATCTGGCAGACTTTGCGCCGGTTTCCATCAAGATGGCGAAGGAGCAGAATCTTTCGCTCAATCCGACCAAGATATCCGGTGTCTGTGGGCGTCTGATGTGCTGCCTGAAGAATGAGGAGGAGGCATACGAGTATCTGAACAGCAAGCTTCCGAATGTGAATGATTTCGTGACGACGAAGGACGGCCTGAAGGGCGAGGTGGCAAGTGTCAACGTGCTCAAGCAGCTGGTAAAGGTTGTGGTGACGCTGGATGGCGATGTAAAGGAAATCCGCGAGTATCATGTGGATGAGCTGCATTTCCGCCCGAAGAAACGCAAGGACCGGGTTGCGATGGATGATGAGCTGAAGGCCTTGGAAGCACTGGAGAAAAAGGAAGGAAATCATCTCGAATAAATGGACGACGAAAAATGGCTCAGGGAAGGGGAGCGCTTCGATGATTTGGAGCGCAACCATTATCGGATTATACAGAATCCGGAGAAATTTTGTTTTGGGATGGATGCGGTATTGCTTTCCGGTTTTGTGCGTGTAAAGGAAGGCGAGAACGTCATTGATCTTGGTACCGGCACAGGAATTATTCCCATCCTGTTGAAGGCGAAGACGCCGGGAAAGCATTTTACCGGCCTGGAGCTGCAGGCGGAGAGCGTGGATATGGCGCGCCGGAGCGTGGCGTACAACGGGCTGGAGCGGAGCATTGATATTGTGGAGGGAGATATCTGCACGGCGTCGGAGAGGTTTGGCGCATCGCGTTTTGATGTCGTGACGACCAACCCGCCTTACATGACGGGGCAGCACGGGATTGTGAACCCGGAACTGCCGAAGGCGATTGCACGGCATGAGCTGCGTTGTACGCTGGAGGATGTCGTGCGCGAGGGCGCAAGGCTGCTGAAGCCGGGAGGCAGGTTTTACATGGTGCACCGGCCGTTTCGCCTGGCAGAGATTATTCAGGTGCTGACGCGGTTTCATCTCGAGCCGAAACGGATAAAATTTGTTCATCCCTATGTGGACAGGGAGCCGAATATGGTGCTGATGGAGTGCTGTAAGGGCGGCAGACCGCGGGTGACGATAGAGGCACCACTAATCGTATATACCGCTCCGGGCGTTTATTCTCCGGAGATTTATGATGTGTACGGGTATTGAGGAAAAGAGGAAATCATGGCGGGAACATTGTATTTGTGCGCGACGCCGATCGGAAATCTTGAGGATATGACACTCCGCGCCATCCGCGTGCTGCGGGAGGTGGATATGATTGCGGCGGAGGATACCAGAAACAGTATCAAGCTGCTCAATCATTTTGAGATTAAAACGACGATGACGAGCTATCACGAGTTTAATAAAATCGAAAAGGGACATTATCTGGTGGAGCAGCTTACGCAGGGCAGAAACATTGCTTTGATTACGGACGCGGGTACGCCGGGTATCTCCGACCCGGGCGAGGAGCTGGTGCGGATGGCGCTGGATGCCGGAATCACAGTGACTTCCCTGCCGGGGGCGTGTGCTGCAGTGACAGCGCTGATTCTGTCCGGAAAACCCACGCGCAGATTTTGTTTTGAAGCTTTTTTGCCGACAGATAAAAAAGAGCGGCGCAGGGTGCTGGAAGAGTTAAAAACCGAGACAAGAACAACGGTACTGTACGAGGCACCGCATCGTCTGGTACGAACTCTCACGGAGCTGCTTGAGGAGCTGGGTGACCGTGAACTGACCATTGTGCGTGAACTGACTAAAAAGCACGAGACGATTTTTCGCACTACGATTGCGGAGGCGTTAGGCTATTACGCGCAGCAGGAGCCGAAAGGGGAATGCGTGCTGGTGCTGGCGGGTGTGGACGAAGGTCTTTTACAGGAACAGGAGCAGGAGAACTGGAAGGCCATGCCGCTTGGTGAGCACATGGAGCACTATCTGTCACAGGGCATGACACAGAAGGATGCAATGAAGGCGGTGGCTGCCGACCGCGGTGTGAGTAAGAGGGAAATCTATGCGCAGCTTCTGGACGATAAGGAAAAATGACAAAAAATCAGGGAGGCATCGGTTTACACCAACGTCTCCCTGATTTTTTAGGTATCAATATGTTTAATCAATTAAATTAGCCATCTTAGCCATCTCAATAATGGATTCCTTGGATACATTCTTTCCGCAATACTCGTAAAGATCGTTTTTGGAGCCGGTGAAAATATCGGTTGGCTCATACTTCTGAAGGATGATACGGTCATCCTCAACATAAATCTCCAAAGAGTCCCTTTCCTCAATACCTAATGTTCTTCTCAACTCAATCGGGAGTGTGATACGTCCCAGTTCATCAAGTTTTCTAACGATACCGGTGCTTTTCATGCGTTTACCTCGCCTTTCCTTATAGTTTTACAAAATCAGGGAAAATCGTATATTTATTTCCAAATATTACATTACCATATTTAGAGCCGCACGTCAACAAGAAAAGGGAATAAAGATGTAATTACTGGAATAGTATTATATTAAACATAGAAAAAGGGCGAAAAAAGGATGTTAAACTATATTTGGGCGGGTATGATTTTAATCGGAATGGTGTATGCGGCATTCCACGGAACGATGGCGGAGGTGGGAGAAGCGGCAATTAATTCGGCCAGGGAAGCCGTGAATTTATGTATCACAATGCTGGGCGTAATCGGTCTTTGGCTCGGAGTGATGGAGATTGCGAGGCAGTCAGGAATTATGGAGCGCATGACCAGGCGGATGCGTCCGGTACTGCGTTTTCTGTTTCCGGATATTCCTGAGGGGCATCCCTGTCTGGAGTCAATTAGTATCAATCTGATCTCCAATATGCTGGGGCTTGGCTGGGCGGCAACCCCCGCAGGTCTTCGCGCGATGGAGCAGCTGGCGGAGCTGGAGAGGGAGAGGAGAATACCTGCCTATCAGGGGAAAGAAAAGGGAGTGCTGCGTGCAGCGAGTAATGAGATGTGCACGTTTCTCGTGCTCAATATTTCTTCCCTGCAGCTGATTCCGGTAAACGTAATCGCCTACC
>CAMALD010000096.1 GCA_945836355.1 uncultured Lachnospiraceae bacterium
GGTTACCTCTGAGAATAATATGATAACTGCAGTATGGAGTAAGAGCACCAATTCAAAAGCATATCAAATGCAGTATTCGGAGAGTGAGGATATGGCGAATGCTAAAACAATCACTGCAACTACAACTAAAGCAAAAACCTTAGCTTTAAGCAAGGGAAAGACATATTATGTAAGAGTCAGAGGCTATTACAAGACAGCAGACAAAACAAAGGTCTATGGTACATGGAGTGATATAAAAGAGATTGTTATTAAATAACATGCACAATGCTTTCTGAAAATTCGTATTCCAAACACCGGAATGGGAGAATGAAAGAATCGCTGAGGCATAAGCTTCAGCGGTTTTTCATTAACATAACTGTTTTTGAAGACAAAACCACTATCCTTGAGTTTCCGCATTTTTTCACCGACTGCTTTTGTTGCGGGACGAAGGATTGTTCAGTGCCAGATTGCATTCGAACAATCCTTTGGCAAGAAGCAGAGGTAAACACGAGTACAAAATGCGAAACTCAAGCCAATATCTTATTGACAAATAGAGGACGAATTGGTAGAATACTTAAAGGCACTAATTCGTTAAAGTGCATGGCAGAGAGGAGTGGAGTTATATATGAGAAAAATGGTTTTATCCATTCTTGTTGATAATACTGCCGGTGTATTGAGCCGGGTGTCCGGGCTTTTTTCACGCCGCGGTTATAATATTACCAGTCTTACCGTAGGTGAGACGGAGAATCCGGCATTTTCCCGCATGACCGTTGTGGTCAAGGGCGAGGAGCAGACGCTGGAGCAGATTTACAAGCAGGTGGAAAAGCTGGAGGATGTGGTTGAGATCACCGAGCTTGGACCGGAAGATTCCGTATGCCGCGAGCTTGTGCTGGTAAAGGTGAAGGCATCTCAGGCAGAGCGTCAGTCCATCATCGCTGTGGCAGATATCTTCCGCGCAAAGATTGTTGATGTGGCAAAGGAATCCCTGATGATTGAGCTGACAGGAAATCAGGCAAAGATTGATGCATTCATCAAGCTGCTAGATGGCTTTGAGATTCTTTCCATCGTACGTACCGGACTTACCGGACTGACCAGAGGAGCCGGGGATATCGCAGATTACATTGAGGACTAATCATGTATGACCACCTTTCACAGGGAGACGCCAAGCTTTAGGGGGCGGCGGCATTTTAAAAGAAAATGCTTCCTGCGCAACGGGTTGATTATAAAAAAATTTAGGAGGAAAAGTAAAATGGCAAAGATTTTTTATCAGCAGGATTGCAATCTTTCTCTTTTGGATGGAAAGACCGTAGCAATCATCGGATACGGCAGCCAGGGTCACGCACATGCATTGAACCTGAAGGATTCCGGAGTACATGTAATCATTGGTCTTTACGCGGGCAGCAAGTCCTGGGCGAAGGCAGAGAAGGCAGGCTTCGAGGTTTATACCGCAGCAGAGGCAGCAAAGAAGGCTGACATTATCATGATCCTCATCAACGATGAGAAGCAGGCCGACCTTTACAAGAACGACATTGAGCCGAACCTTGAGGCTGGTAATATGCTGATGTTCGCACATGGTTTCAACATTCACTTTGGATGTATCGTGCCTCCGAAGGATGTCGATGTTACCATGATTGCACCGAAGGGACCTGGCCATACAGTAAGAAGTGAGTATCAGGCAGGCAAGGGTGTGCCTTGTCTCGTGGCAGTAGAGCAGGATGCAACCGGTAAGGCACAGGAGATTGCACTTGCATATGCACTTGGTATCGGCGGCGCAAGAGCCGGTGTTCTTGAGACCACCTTCCGTACCGAGACGGAGACCGACCTGTTCGGTGAGCAGGCAGTTCTTTGCGGCGGTGTCTGCGCATTGATGCAGGCAGGCTTTGAGACTCTTGTTGAGGCAGGCTATGACGAGAGAAATGCATACTTTGAGTGTATCCATGAGATGAAGCTCATCGTTGACCTTATTTACCAGAGCGGTTTTGCTGGCATGAGATATTCTATCTCCAACACTGCTGAGTACGGCGACTATATCACCGGACCGAAGATCGTTACCGAGGATACCAAGAAGGCTATGAAGAAGATTCTTTCCGATATTCAGGATGGTACCTTCGCTAAGGACTTCCTGCTTGATATGTCTCCGGCAGGTAAGCAGGTTCACTTCAAGGCTATGAGAAAGCTTGCTTCCGAGCATCCGTCTGAGAAGGTGGGCGAGGAGATCCGTAAGCTGTATAGCTGGAACAATGAAGAAGATAAGCTCATCAACAACTAAATGCTGATAATGGGAAAAAGCCCCGGCCGCTGTGCGGTTCGGGGCTTTTTAATGGAATTATGTCGCTGAAGCGACACATAAACTGCGCTAGAGTTTCGCAAGCGAAACTCTTAGTTTAAGTTTATCTGCCTAACGCCTTCTCAATTTCCTCGATGACAATTTTCAGCGCCTTGATGCGGGCATATTTTTTATCGTTAGACTCCAGAATGTGCCACGGTGCAAAGGTGGTGCTGGTCTTTTGAATCATTTCGTTGACGGCGTCCTCGTACAAATCCCATTTTTCGCGGTTACGCCAGTCCTCATCGGTGATTTTCCACTGCTTGTCCGGCGTGTTCTGGCGCTCGGTGAAACGGGCAAGCTGGGTGTCCTTGTCAATCTGTACCCAGAATTTGACGATGACGGCACCCCAGTCGTGAAGCTCCTGCTCAAATTCATTGATTTCGTTGTAGGCGCGCTGCCAGTCATTTTCACTGCAAAAGCCCTCCAAACGCTCTACCATGACGCGGCCATACCAGGTGCGGTCAAAAATCGCAATATGCCCGGTGCGCGGCAGACGTGTCCAGAAGCGCCACAGATAATGGCGTGATTTTTCGTGGGGCAGAGGACTTGCAATCGGATGCACTTCATAGCCGCGCGGGTCAAGAGCGGCGGCAATGCGCTTGATGTTGCCGCCTTTGCCCGCAGCATCCCAGCCCTCGTATGCGATGATAACCGGAATTTTGCGGCGGTAGAGCTCGTTGTGAAGCTCCTTGAGACGATCCTGAAGCTTATCGAGCTGTTTGCGGTAATCCTCCTCCGGAATTGTCCGATTCAGTGAAATCTCGCAAAGCTTTGGCATGGAGGTCAGGGAGAAGGTATTCTGCGGCAGAAAGGCCGGTTTGGAGGTAGAGGCAATAAACGTCTCAATAGTAGCCGCAACGGTCTCAATCAACTGGCATTCTGCCCATTTCTGATTCTTGGCATCGATGATGTGCCAGGGCGCGTAAATCTGGTTTGTCTCTGTCATAAAGCGGTCGTAGGCTTCGGCGTATTTCTCGTAGTGCCTGTTCTGCCACAAATCCTTATCGTTCACTCTCCATTTGGTATTCTTGTCTGAAAGAAGCTCGTCGAGACGGTGCTTCTGTTCCTTTTTGTCAATCTGGAAGAAAAATTTGACAAGGACATAGCCGTTGTCGGTCAACTGCCGTTCAAAGCCGATGATGCTGCGCTGTCTGGCACGGTATTCGCTGCCGCTGTAGTGTCCCTGAACGGTATTGCTGACAATCTCTTCCATCCAGCCGCCATCAAAAAACATAAACTTTCCGGCTTCCGGAATGCGGGAAAAATAGCGGTATAAGAATGGCTTGCGCAAATCGTCGGCAGTCGGATGGTCCATGGTGGCCGCGTTAAAGAAGCGCGGGTCGATATTCCTGATGATGCGACCGAGCACACTGCCCTTGCCCGCGGCTCCCCAGCCCTCCATCAGAATAAGTACCGGTATGTTGTGATGCTTCATCTGTGTCTGCAGACGAAACAGTTTTGCCCTCGCGGTCTCAAGACGCGCGGAAAGCTGGTCGTTGGTTGGTTTTTCAGGTTTTTTCCATTCTTTTAACATAGGAGTACCTCCTTAAAAGATAATGTCTGCAAAGCCTCTGTTTTTATTATAGCAGTTTCTGTGAAAAAAGAAAACAAGAATAAAATAATACATTGTTTTTTTCAGACTGCAATGCTATGATACAAAATTGTGTGTGTGTCAAACAGTTGAAAGGATGATAGAAATGGAGAATGAACAAAGACAAAAGATTAAAGATATGACGACAGGCAGCCCGACGAAGCTGATTTTGTTCTTTTCGATTCCGCTGCTGATCGGTAATGTTTTTCAGCAGCTTTACAACATGGTGGATACCATCATTGTGGGACGCTGTATCAATACGGATGCGTTGGCAGCAGTGGGGCTCACCGGACCGATGTCCTTTCTGGTCATCGGATTTGTTATGGGTCTTACCAGCGGCTTTGCGGTACTGGTGGCGCAGAGATTCGGAGCGAAGGATGAAGCCGGAATGCGCCATTGTGTGGGCATCATTACAATTCTTTCGGTGGTGATTACGATTTTGGTAACGGTGCTTGCCGTGGGTACGACCAGACCGCTGCTGCGTCTGATCAACACTCCGGACAATGTGATTGAACAGTCCTGCCAGTATATTGGCACAATCTTCGCCGGAATCGGTGCTACAGTGCTTTATAATGTGCTGGCATGCATTCTGCGTGCGCTTGGGGACAGCAAAACACCGCTGTATTTTCTCATGATTTCGTCGGTGTTGAATATCGGACTGGATTTTCTTTTTATTATGAATCTTAACCTGGGTGTAAGGGGAGCTGCACTGGCAACAGTGGTTTCGCAGGGAGTGTCCGGTATTTTGTGCTTCCTGTATATACGCAGAAAATTTCCGATTCTGCATCTGACAAAACAGGATTTTGCCTGGGATGGCAAGCTGGCATGGAAGCATTTGAGTATCGGTCTGCCGATGGCATTTCAGTTTTCCATTACGGCAATCGGAGTCATTGTGCTGCAGGGGGCGCTGAATCTGTTTGGCTCAGAAAAAATCGCGGCGTATACAGCAGCATCGAAGGTGGAGCAGCTAGTCAGCCAGCCGGCAGGCACGTTTGGTGTGACGATGGCAAACTATACAGGACAAAATCTGGGAGCTGCGCGCATTGACCGCATCCGCAAGGGAGTGCGTCAGGCGACGATACTTACGCTCTGCTTTGCAGCGTTCGGTATGCTGATTATGACGCTTTGCGGAGATCCGCTCACAAGATTGTTTATCACAGGTGAGGACGCGGCAAAGGTGGAGGAAATCATTTCGGCGTCGAAACAGTATCTGCGCATCAGTGCTACGTTCTTTCCATTTTTGTTTGTAATCTTTATTTACCGCAATACCCTGCAGGGCGTGGGCAGAAGCTTTATGCCGCTGATGGGCGGAGTGTTGGAGTTAGTGGTACGGTGTGTGGCAGCTTCCGTTTTGCCGGGGATGCTGGGCTTTGTCGGAGTATGTCTGACCGGACCGTTAGCCTGGGTTTCCGCAGCCGTTTTACTGTTTATTTCCTATGTGATTATTATCCGCCAGGTACAGAAGCAGTATGCTCCAGGCACAGGCGCAAACACTTTATGATTATTTAATGATTGTTTCTGTTTCTTTCATTGACTTTATGCATCACGGATTCTATGATAGGATACGGGGCGAGGGGTACGGATGTACGGTGTGCCTTATTGACCCGCATATCATGATATCGGATATGAGGAGGTGCTTGGTTTATGAGAGAAAAATTGCAGCGCTTTATGATGGGACGCTACGGTATCGATCAGCTGTCCAAATTTTTGAATGCTGTAGTGATAGTCCTGCTTGTTCTATCGCTATTTATCAATAATCATGCGATTAGCCTGCTGGCAATGCTGTTGCTGGTATACTGCTATTTCCGGATGTTTTCTAAAAATCACAGAAAGCGCTATGATGAAAATATGCGTTTTATGAAGGCAACCGCAAATATAAGAAATCGTTACCGGACGTTTCAGAGAGACAGGCAGATTCGCCGGACACATCACATCTATCGGTGTCCGTCCTGCCGCCAGAAGATTCGCGTGCCGCGCGGAAAAGGGCGTGTGGCAATACGGTGTCCGAAGTGTTCGGCAGAGTTTATCAAAAAGAGCTGACCGGGAGAAGACAGGATATGTTTGGATATGTGACAATCAATAAATCAGAGCTGTCGGAGACCGAATATGAACGCTTTCGCAGTTATTACTGCGGATTGTGCAGAGTGTTGAAAAAGAAATACCA
>CAMALD010000097.1 GCA_945836355.1 uncultured Lachnospiraceae bacterium
GGAGGAGACTTTGCTAGAATTACAGGATATAGCGTTTTCTGCAGGCGAAGAGGGAAAGCAGAAAGAAATTATAAAGAATGTCAGCTTTGTCATACCGGACAATAAATTTATTGCGATTACCGGACCGAACGGCGGCGGTAAATCGACCTTGGCAAAGCTGATTGCGGGAATTGAGCGGCCGACCTCGGGAAGGCTGATACTGGATGGTGAGGACATCACTAAGCTGTCCATTACCGAGCGGGCGAGAAAGGGAATCAGCTTCGCGTTTCAGCAGCCCGTGCGTTTTAAGGGAATCACCGTAAAGGATCTGATTGGTCTGGCGGCCGGCGAGAACATCAGCACGGCCAAAGCCTGTGCCTATCTTTCCGAGGTGGGGCTCTGTGCGAAGGATTATGTGTCCAGAGAGGTGAATGCAAGCCTGTCGGGTGGTGAGCTAAAGCGAATTGAGATTGCGACCGTGCTGGCAAGAAAAACTAAGCTGACACTGTTTGATGAGCCGGAGGCAGGAATCGATCTCTGGAGCTTCCAGAACCTGATTCGTGTCTTTGAAAAGCTGCACGAAGAGATTCACGGCTCTATTTTAATTATTTCACACCAGGAGCGGATTTTGAATATTGCGGATGAAATCGTAGTGATTGCGGATGGCAGGGTAGTGCAGTGCGGCAGCAGGGAGCAGATACTGCCGGGATTGTTAAACACATCCTCCGGCTGCAAGTTTACCAACTAATCGAGAGGAGAAGGCTTCATTATGGATCAGATACAACTGGAGCTGCTAAAGCAGGTGGCGGATATTCATGAAGTTCCGCAGGGAGCATATAATTTTCGTGTGAACGGTCAGGGAGCCGGAAGAAACACGACCGAACATATCGATATTGTGACAAAGAAGGATAAACAGGGCATTGATATCATCATTAAGCCGGGGACAAAGCACGAGAGTGTGCATATTCCGGTGGTGCTGAGCCAGAGCGGGCTGACGGAGATGGTGTATAATGATTTTTATATCGGAGAGGATTCGGATGTGACGATTGTTGCGGGCTGCGGCATTCACAACGGAGGTGATGCAAAGTCGGAGCATGATGGCATCCACACCTTTTATGTGGGCAGGAATGCAAGGGTAAAATATATTGAAAAGCATTACGGCAGCGGCGACGGCAGCGGCGAGAGAATACTGAATCCGCAGACCATCGTGGAGCTTGGCGAGGGCAGCTATTTGGAGATGGATACGGTGCAGATCAAGGGGGTGGATTCCACCGTAAGAACCACCAAAGCAAAGCTTGCCGACCGCGCAACACTTGTGATCAGGGAGAAGATCATGACGCACGGAAAGCAGTATGCAAAGACGGATTTTACCGTGGATCTTGACGGTGAGGACTGTGGTGTCAATCTGATTTCCCGGTCGGTCGCTAAGGAACATTCTCGCCAGGTATTTCTCTCGCGAATCAACGGAAATAACAAGTGCATGGGGCACAGTGAGTGCGATGCGATTCTGATGGATGAGGGCAGCGTCAGCGCAATCCCGGAGATTACGGCCAATCATCTGGAGGCAAGCCTGATTCACGAGGCAGCCATCGGAAAAATCGCCGGAGAGCAGATTATCAAGCTGATGACGCTCGGTCTGACAGAGGCAGAAGCAGAGGCGCAGATTGTAAACGGATTTTTAAAATAAGCATACCAATGGACAAGGAGAGGAAAGCTATGAAGCATTATACGAGACAGGACATTATCAGAATGGTTGAGGAAGAGGACGTAGAATTTATCCGGCTTCAGTTCACCGATATGTTTGGCAATTTTAAAAATATGGCGGTAACGACTAGCCAGTTGGAGAAGGTGCTGGATAATCAGTGTGTATTTAACGGTTCGGCGATTGAGGGCTTTTTGTCCATGCAGGAGCCTGATATGTACCTTCACCCGGATTTAAATACATTCGCAATTTTCCCTTGGAGACCGCAGCAGGGCAAGGTTGCCCGTTTTATCTGTGATGTTTACCGCCCGGACGGTACGCCGTTTGCCGGAGATTCGCGTTATCTTCTGAAAAAGGTAGTGCAGCAGGCGAAGGAGATGGGGTATCTGTTCAAGGCGGGCCCGGAGTGCGAGTTTTTCCTCTTTGATTTGACACAGGATGGCGGTGCAACCACCGAGACGAAAGAGAAGGGCAGCTTTTTTGATATCGGACCGGTGGATTCCGGTGAAAATGCCCGTCGTGAAATGGTTATGACACTCGAGGAGATGGGCTTTGAGATTGAAGCCTCCTACCATGCCAATGCACCGGCGCAGCATGAGATTGATTTTAAATATGATGACGGGGTATTGACTGCCGACAATCTGATGACGTTCCGCATGGCGGTGCGCACCATTGCCAGAAGGCACGGGCTGCACGCCACCTTTATGCCAAAGCCGAAGAGCGGAGTGGACGGCTCCGGCATGCATTTGAACCTTTCGTTATATAATGCCAACGGAGCAAATATTTTCAGCGATGAGACAGCCCAGGATGGTCTGAGCGAGGAAGGAAGATATTTTATTGCAGGTCTGTTAAAGCATATTAATGCTATTACCGCAATTACAAACCCGCTGGTCAATTCCTACAAGCGGCTGGTTCCGGGATACGGTGCACCGGTTTATGTGGCATGGTCGGCTGCGGCAAACCGCACGGCGCTTGTGCGCACCGGATTAAAGAACGGAAAAGTGAACCGCATCGAGCTACGTTCCCCGGACCCGTCGGCAAACCCTTATCTGGCACTTGCCGTATGTCTGGCAGCAGGTCTTGACGGAATCAGGAATAAAATGCTTCCGCCTGCAAAGGTGGACGGCAATATTTATGCAATGTCTGAGGAGGAGCGGAAGGCGCTCGGCATCTGCAGTCTGCCGGAGTATCTGGCACATGCCCTGGATGCCCTGGAGGAGGATGAGTTACTCAAATCAGTGCTCGGAGAGCATTTCTATCAGAACTATCTGACGGCAAAGCGTGCGGAGTGGAAGGAATACCGCACGAAGGTATCCGAATGGGAGGTCAGCCAGTATTTGGACCGCTTCTAAGGAGACACTCATTGGTTAATTATACGTTCGAAAAAATGGAATGATAATAACAGGAGGTGCCCCGGAGGATGTTCAGCATAATTATCGTTTTTCCAAAGCTGGAGGATGCAAATCAGATGAAGTCTCTGCTGGTACGAAACGGATTTGAGGTGCATGCGGTCTGTACGACAGGCGCGCAGGCAATCGGATATGCCAATGAACTGGATGAGGGAATCGTAATCAGCGGATACCGGATGTCTGACATGCTTTACCGGGAAATCAACGGATATCTGCCGAAGGGCTTTGAGATGCTTCTGCTTGCATCGGCGGCGCGCCTGAACGAAGTGGGCGGCGACGGTATCATGGCAGTAAGCATGCCTTTAAAGACAAGAGATCTGATTGATACGCTCCAGATGATGACCAGAGCGTATCGGCAGCGAAAAAAGAGGGAGAGCGCAAAGCCGAAGGTTCGCAGCGAGGAAGATCGAGCAGTGATTGAGAAAGCAAAGCTGATACTAATGCAGCGGAATAATATGACGGAAGAGGAGGCGCACCGGTATATACAGAAAAACAGTATGGACAGCGGTGTGAATTTACTTGAGATGGCGGAAATGATTATCAGCATGCTATAAAATTGTCTGCCTGCAATGCCCGCGGGCACATGGAAGGAAAGGTGGCTTGGGACTATGAAATTTACAAAGATGCAGGGATGCGGAAATGATTATGTATATGTGAATTGTATGGAGTGGCAGCCGAAGAACGCAAACGATCTGGCAAAGCGCGTGAGCGACCGTAAATTTGGTATCGGCTCCGATGGAATGATACTGATTAAACCATCCGATAAGGCAGATTTCTTTATGGAAATGTACAACGCGGACGGCTCGCAGGGAAAAATGTGCGGCAATGGAATCCGCTGTGTTGCAAAATATGTTTACGATTATAAATTAACGGACAAAGTGTCGATTGCCATAGAAACTTTGGCGGGTATAAAATACCTTCAGCTTGCAGTAAAAGACGGCAAGGTATACGAAGTAACGGTGGATATGGGAGAGCCGGAGCTTGCACCGGAAAAAGTGCCGGTGGTCGCAGAGGGCGACCGGGTAATCAACGCGCCGATTTCGGTTGGTGGCAGGGAATATCGGATGACCGCGGTCTCGATGGGCAATCCGCATGCCATCGTATATGTGGAGGATACGAAATCTTATCCTCTCAGGGAGGTAGGACCTCTGTTTGAGCATCATGAACGGTTCCCGGAGCGGGTCAACACGGAGTTTGTGCAGGTTCTCAGCCGCAGTGAAGTGAATATGCGTGTGTGGGAGCGCGGTTCGGAGGAAACCTGGGCCTGCGGGACAGGCGCATGTGCGACTGTGGTTGCCTGCGTTTTGAACGGTCTGACGGAGAACGAAGTCACCGTACATATGCTCGGAGGAGATCTTCGTATACGCTATGACCGTGAAGGAAGCAACCACGTATTCATGACCGGACCGGCGGTGACGGTATTTGAGGGTGAATACGAGGAGTGATTGCAATATGGTTCGCGCGTCATGCACATAGTTTATGACTGCCGTCTAAGCTTGGCTTCGATGAAAGAATCGCAAGCCGGAAAGGAAGGATGGACATGGCAAAAGTAAATGAGAATTTCTTAAAGCTGCCGGGAAGCTATCTGTTTTCAACGGTAGGAAAAAAGGTAAAGGCATATCAGGAGGCGAACCCGGAGAAAAAGGTAATACGGCTTGGAATCGGGGATGTAACGCTTCCGCTTCCGAAGGCCGTCATCGAGGCCCTGCATCGGGCAACGGATGAGATGGCTGTGCAGGATACATTCCACGGTTATGCACCGGATCTCGGATATGAGTTTTTGCGCTCTGCAATTGTGAAGAATGATTTTGCGGACATAGGGGTATCGCTTGACGTGGACGAGGTTTTTGTCAGTGACGGCGCAAAGAGTGATTCGGCAAACATTCAGGAGATTTTTGATCCGGCTTCAAGGATTGCGGTCTGCGACCCGGTGTATCCGGTGTATGTGGATTCCAATGTTATGGCAGGAAGAACAGGGGAATATGATGCTGCCACCGGACGCTGGAGCAATGTGATATATATGCCGTGTACCGCTGAAAACAATTTTGCCCCGGCATTTCCGGAGGAGACACCGGACATCATTTATCTGTGTTTTCCGAACAACCCGACCGGTGCGACGCTGACCAAGGAGGAGCTGCAGAAATGGGTGGACTATGCCAACCATAAGAAAGCGGTAATCATTTTTGATGCGGCTTACGAGGCATACATTTCCGAGGAGAATGTGCCGCACAGCATTTATGAGTGCGAAGGTGCAAAAACCTGTGCAATCGAATTACGCAGCTTTTCGAAAAATGCAGGCTTCACAGGTACACGTCTTGCATATACGGTTGTGCCTAAGGAATTAGAGCTTGAAGGGGTGAAGCTTAATGCACTCTGGGCAAGACGCCATGGTACGAAATTCAACGGTGCACCATACATCATCCAGAAGGCGGGCGAGGCAGTGTATTCCGCAGAAGGAAAGCAGCAGATAGCCGAGATGATTAGCTATTACATGAACAATGCCCGTGTGATCTATGATGGTTTAAAGGCAGCCGGATATACGGTATCGGGCGGTGTGAATTCACCGTACATCTGGCTGAAGACCCCGAAGGGCATGAATTCATGGGAGTTTTTTGATTATCTGCTTGAGCAGGCAAATGTGGTAGGCACACCGGGCTCCGGTTTCGGACCGAGCGGTGAAGGCTATTTCCGCCTAACGGCGTTTGGTTCGTATGAGAACACAGTGGAGGCAATCGAACGAATCAAAAAGCTTGGCTGATTAATGAAAGCTGCAATGCAGCATTTTGGTGACAGCCGAAAACAGAATAAATGAGATGGAAAGGCTCTGGCGATTATACGTTCAGAGCTTTTTTATGTCTGAACCTAGTACACCGAATAATAAATAACTAACACCTTGACTTGTCTGATTTTTCATCTG
>CAMALD010000098.1 GCA_945836355.1 uncultured Lachnospiraceae bacterium
TAATAACGGATTTAATGATGGTTTTCATAACGGAGCATTATCTACCCTCATTGAACAAATTTGCCGAAAACTCCAAAAGAACAAGACTCCTGCTGCTATTGCGGACGAATTGGAAAAAGACATGGACACCGTCAGCCGTATCTGCGAGGTCGCGAAGACCTTTGCGCCGGAGTATGATGTCAAGGAAATTATGAAACATGTAAAATGATAAGAACTCCGGAGAGTTTTCCGGAAGAGGCGAAATAAAAAAGGCAGTAGCCATTGGGAAGAATCCTTTGACTATTGCCTTAGTCTTATTGCAATAGATTTAAAATGTACTGATTGCTTTGGTTTGCTTGCGCTAACATTGCCTGACCTATATTTTCCAACCTCCATGCATTTGTTTACTACGCAACGCTTTGTATCAGCCTCCATAATTACACGCAGGATTATGTAGCGTCTGTATTGGGTGTGGTACGGCAAACATACTCACACTATGAGACGGCAAGCGGGTGCCTAACTCGGAGACGCTTTATAAACTGGCAGGTCTTTATAATGTTCCGATAGATGATTTTATGCATCTGGCCATAGAGCTTGACAAAAATGTATATTATGATGCGCCTGTGCCTTCTCCATCCAGTCTTGAATTAGCAGAACGCCTTGAATATTTTAATAATCCGAGCAATAAGAAAAAATATCTCTACAATACGAATCTCGAAAAAGAGCTTCTGTATTACTTTGAAAGAATTTCTGATGATGACAAGAGGGAGATTATTGAATTTACCAAAATAAAAGCACGAAAAAAGCAAATGTGAGAATCATTCACAGAAGAATAAAACTGCCTGCTTTGGGCAAGATATCCGGGAAGAGCAATGATATCAGAGAGGAGTAATTATGGACCCGGAGCAAAAGGCAAAAAAAATACAACGTCAGATGAAACCGGAGGACCGCAATCTGGTGGGACAGGTCATAGGGGAAAAAGATACCGAGAAGCAAAAGAAATTGTATAACCAATATGTGAAGAAGGCGACGCCGAAGCGAAGCTACGTAGGGAATTTTTGCAAGGCGTTTTTGGTAGGAGGTCTGATCTGTGTGCTGGGGCAGATTCTCACAAATGTGTATTTGTCGCTGGGAGCGGAGAAGGAAGTGGCTGCGTCCTACACTACACTCAGCCTGATTTTTCTGTCGGTGCTGACGACCGGTCTGAACTGGTATCAGAAGCTCGCAGGCTTTGCCGGTGCGGGCAGTGTAGTGCCGATTACGGGCTTTGCCAATTCGGTGGCATCGCCCGCAATTGAATTTAAGCAGGAGGGTTGGGTATTCGGAGTCGGATGCAAGATATTTACGATTGCCGGTCCGGTTATCCTGTACGGCGTGTTCTGCAGCTGGCTGCTGGGAGTAATCTACTGGGTAGGAAAAATCATCTAAAGCATTATCCGATGTACGCCTGCAGCAGACGTAGGGTATTTAAGGCTCCGTCCCTGTGGGAGCGCTCGTAACCGTGGGAGGCGTACACGCCCGGCCCAATCAGCCCGTGGCGGGCGTCGATACCCGCGCCGAGTGCTGCGTCAGCGTCCGAACCGTAAAACGGATAGACATCGGCGGCATAGTCAATCTTGTTTTCACGTGCGGCACTAATTAACGCGTGGACACATTTTTGATGATACGGGCCACGGCTGTCCTTGACGCAGATGGATACCTGCTTTTCGGTACATTCCAATCCGGCACCGACGCATCCCATGTCGACCGAAAGCAGTTCCGTTACATCTGCCGGCACGGATGCGCATGCACCGTGACCGGTTTCCTCGAATACGGTGATGTGGTGGTAAACCCTGCGGGAAAGGACGACGGACTGCTCCTTAACATATTTCGCATAGCCTAACAGAATTGCGGTGCTGAGCTTGTCATCTAAGAAACGGCTCTTAATATACCCGGATTCGGTGATGCGAGTGCGCGGGTCAAGACATACGAAGGAGCCATTTTCGATTCCGAGCTTTTTGACTTCCTCCTTATCCTTGACGTTGGCATCCAGGAGTACTTCGATATTGTCAAAGGTGCGCTCCGTATGCTGGTAGTTTCCGTTGACATGGCAGGAGGCATCTGCAAGCTGAACGGTACCCTCATAGCAATTACCTTCCAGAGTGTAAATACGGCAATTTTCGGTCTCTACATTATTTGCATTCAGACCGCCGACCGGTGTGATGCGAAGTCTGCCGTTTGCCTTAATCTCGGATACCATTGCGCCGAGCGTGTCGGTATGAGCCATCACAAGAATGGCATCATCCTTGCCGCCAAGGTTCACTACCACACCGCCCTTGGCGGTCTTTACCGGTGCATAGCCGAGGCGTGTGTATTCCTCTGCCAGATAATCGGTCACCTTTTCGGTGAAGCCGGACGGGCTGTCAATCGAAAGCAGCCTCTGAAGCTGTTCTAATACATAATCCATATACTGTTCCATTTGTATCCCTCCATTTTATCTATAGAATAAAATTATTGGCAAAATTATAATTTGATTTTGCTCCATTTACCGCCGGAAAAGCGCCAAAAGCCGGCAATAAAGCGGAAGCCCTGATCTACGATGAGGGAAATCCAGGCGCCCGCTAATCCAAGACCCGCAGGATAACATAGCACATAGGTGAGGATTGGGCGGATGACGGCAATGCTGATCATTGAGGTGGCCGCAACAAAGGCAGAATCCCCCGCACCGCGCAGACAGCCGTTTAACACCACCTGTGAGGTCTGAAAATGGGTGGAGAATGCCATGATGACCATAATCGAAGCCCCTAAAGCAATGGTTGCTTCCTCCTTGGAGAACAGGCGGATCAATTCGTATCTTCCGGCGATGAACAGCACAAACAAAAAGGTGGAGCAGATAAATGCCATGCGCTGGCCAACCTTGCCGTATATCGTGGATAAATCAGGGCGTCTGGCACCGAGATTTTGGCCTACCAAGGCAGAAGCCGCGATGCTTAAGCCATCTCCGAAGCAGAAGGAGAGATTCAGGATATTCATGCAGATTAAATGTGTGGCGTATGGCGTCGGACCGAGTCCTGCGACAATCTTTGCATAGGCGAAGAAACCGATGCGCATGAAAACCTGCTCGATAAAGGCGCTGCTGCTGACCTTGACAATCGGTGAGAGCACTTCTGCATTAGGGCTCCAGCGCCCCCTGCGCACAAGAGAAAGGTAGCCGTTTTTGCGCAGCAGGGTCGCAAAGGAAATGGAGCATGAGGTGAGCGCTCCGAGTGCGGTGGCAATCGCTGCGCCCTTTACCTCAAGCCGCGGGAATATCCAGATACCGTTAATCAACAGAAAATTGAAGGTAATGTTGACTATGTTGGCTGCTATATTGGTGCGCATGGAAATTTTGGTATTGCCGCAGCCGCGCTGCGCCGCGTTGATGGTCAGATTCAATGCGGTAAAAACAATGCTGACACAGAGAATGCGGAAATATGCGATAGCATCCTCAAGATATACCGGATCGGCACCCGCGAAGGTCAGGATGGGACGCGCGAAAAGAAAGCCGAGCGTCGAGGTGAGCAGGGAAAGCATTGCGGAAAGCAAAATCGCTACACGTGTGGTATGGTTGGCACCGTCCCGGTCCTGCTGTCCCTTTCGTCTTGCCACCACGGCCGTAACACCGACATTAAGCGAAAAAATGATGGCGAGAAGAATGAATTTCGGCTGATTGGTGATGCCGACCGCGTTGATTGCATTCTCCCCGAGACCGCTGACCATCATGGTATCAAAAAAGCTGACCAGAGCAACGAGCAGGGATTCCAGCGCGGAAGGCCATGCTACCTTGAGAAAGGTGCGGTAGGCAGCTGCGCCGGATGGCATATCCCCGAGAGGAGTGGAATTTTTCATCATATGCTCAATGCCGAACAGATAAGCAAAAATAGTATGAAATTTTGACTTGGTTGCCTTTGTATTCATAAGAAATTGCGGTACGGTTCCTTTCCTGCCGTACCTTTCGATTTTACCACATATTCCGATAAAATCCACCCTCATTTAAAAAAAAGTTCGGAATGGACAAAGAAAAACATGGTTTCGGACAAGTAATACGGAAAAATCTGCATATACTAACAAGGATTTCAATCAGGTTCCGTATTAGACAAAATCAAAAGAGAGGAATGAGGACAAAATGGACAAGGATTCAGCATCCAATCAGCGGACGGACCGGCCGGTGGAGCAGACGCTGCAGGAGTGGAACGGGAAGCGCCTTTCCGACGGACTGGCGGAGAACATGGAGGAGTTTGACAAAATTCTTCAGGTGGAGAAGAATTTTGATATATTGAAAAGATATTTTTTAATCGGAGACCGAAAAGCGTGCTTCTATTTTATTGATGGTTTTCATAAGGATGATATTCTGCAGAAATTATTGCAGTATTTTGCCGGGGTCAAGTCCGAGGATACGCCGCAGACGTTCGACGAATTGCTGCAGAAGCATCTTCCGTACGGAGAACTGGAGCTGGTGCGTGATACCGAAAAGCTTTTGGGTGCCATCCTGTCCGGAAAGCCGGCGCTCCTGGTGGATGGCTTTGGCGTTGCCGTGACCGTGGATTTCAGGGATTATCCGGCGCGCGGAGTGACGGAGCCTGACAAGGATAAGGCGATGCGGGGCTCAAAGGACGGCTTTGTAGAGACGCTGGTATTCAACACAGCGCTGGTCCGCAGACGAATCCGCTCACCGCAGTTCATGATCGAAATGCTTTCCGTGGGCAAGAGCTCGCGCACGGATATTGCAGTCTGTTATATGAAAAACCGTGTGGATAAAAAGTTTTTGCATACGGTGCTTGAGCGCATCCGCTCGATTTCGGTTGACGCACTCACGATGAACCAGCAGAGTCTGGCGGAATGCCTGTTTAGTGCAAAGTGGTTTGATCCGTTTCCGAAATTCAAGTATTCTGAGCGCCCGGATACGGCAGCAGCCTGCATTCTGGAGGGAAACATCGTGCTGCTGGTGGATAATTCACCGTCGGCGATGATCCTGCCTGCTAGCATTTTTGATATTGTGGAGGAGGCGGATGACTACTATTTTCCGCCCATTACCGGAACCTATCTGCGGCTTTCACGTCTGGTAATCAATATTCTGGCTATCGTTATTACACCGCTGTTTTTGCTGCTGGTCGACCATCCGGATTATGTGCCCGGAGGCTTTGAGTTTATCCGGGTTAAGGATACAATGAATCTGCCGTTAATCTGGCAGTTTCTGATTCTGGAGTTTACGATCGATGGGCTGCGGCTGGCCTCCATCAATACGCCCAATATGCTCAGCACGCCGCTCAGTGTGGTATCAGGTCTGGTCATTGGCGAGTTTACGGTCAGCTCCGGGTGGTTTAATTCAGAAGCCATGCTGTATATGGCTTTCGTGGCGATTGCCAATTACACTCAGGTCAATTTTGAGCTGGGCTATGCGCTCAAATTTATGCGAATCATCTGTCTGCTGCTGACACACTGGTTTGGCATATGGGGTTTTGCCGGTGGTCTCATTTTTTCGTTATGCTGTATCTGCTTTAACCGCACGATTGCGGGAAAGAGCTATATCTACCCGCTATTTCCGTTTCACTTCAGGGAGCTTGCCAGAAGAATATTTCGTGTTTCGCTGCCGGCGAGCGAGAAATACAGAAAAGAAAATAATTCGGAGCAATAATAACAATACTGCCGCAGTCCGAACGGATTGCGGCAGTTGCTTTAAATAGTTCTCTTGTCAGAAAGAGCGAGTATGTAGTCGGTTGATACCTGATAATATTTGCTCAATGAGATAATGTGCCGAATCGGCATTTCGTTGGCGCCACGCTCATATCTGGCATACATAGTCTGGGATATTCCGAGCACGTTGCGCGCTACGAATTCTTGCGTGAGGTCATTTTCGTGTCTTAAATCACGAATTCTTTTTTTGTAGTCCATTTGTGTCACCTTTCCTTAATAGTTCTCTTGAAAAATACAATATTGGGAAACTCTTTCGATTTTCCGGCAAATTCAGCTATTTTTCAATGTAGAATTTCAAAACGTGT
>CAMALD010000099.1 GCA_945836355.1 uncultured Lachnospiraceae bacterium
GGTTCCGACTTCGGCAAATGTCCGCTATTATGCGGGAATTGTGAAGGAAAAATCTATCCTGCGCAACCTGATTAAGGTGTCCGAGGCCATTACCAACGATTGTTATCTGGACAAGGAAAAGCTGGATACGCTTCTGGAGGAGACGGAGAAAAAGGTATTTGACATCGTGCAAAAGCGCGGCAGCGGAGATTTTACCAATATCCGCGACATTGTTATCCAGTCTCTGGACAGCATTGAGGCGGCATCGCGCAACAAGGGCAGCGTTACCGGTATCGCCACGGGATTTTATGATCTGGACTACAAGACGGCGGGATTGCAGCCGTCCGATTTGATTCTGATTGCAGCCCGTCCGTCCATGGGAAAGACCGCGTTTGTACTAAACATCGCAGAGCATGTCGCGGTAAAGAATAAAATCACCACGGCGATTTTCAGTCTGGAAATGTCAAAAAATCAGCTTGTCAACCGTATTTTGTCCATGAATTCCCGCGTGGATGCGCAGTTAATCCGTACCGGAAATCTGGCTGATTCCGATTGGGCAAACCTGATGGAGAGCGCGCGGCTGGTCGGTGAGTCCGGGTTAATTATCGATGATACGCCGGGCATCTCCGTCATGGAGCTTCGCTCCAAATGCAGAAAATTCAAGCTGGAACATAATCTCGGTCTCGTAATCATTGACTACCTGCAGCTGATGACGGGCTCCGGCAGGACGGAGTCGAGACAGCAGGAGATTTCCGATATCTCCCGTTCCTTAAAGGCGCTGGCACGTGAAATCAACTGTCCAGTTATCGCGTTGTCCCAGCTCAGCCGTGCGGTGGAGCAGCGTCCGGACAAGCGCCCGATGCTCTCGGATTTGCGTGAATCCGGCGCAATCGAGCAGGACGCCGATGTGGTAATGTTCATTTACCGCGATGAATACTATAACAAGGATTCGGAGAAGGCGGGTATTTCCGAAATTATCATCGCAAAGCAGAGATACGGCCAGACCGGAACTGTAGAGCTTGCATGGCAGGAACCATATGCGAAATTTGCAAATCTGGCGAAGCAGACCTGAATAGTAAAATGGAGGCATTTCGATGGAAGACAATTTGAGCTTATATAATACCCTGACAAAAAAAGTGGAAAAATTTGTGCCGAATGAGCCGGGAAAGGTGAAGATGTACACCTGCGGACCGACGGTATATCACTATGCACATATCGGTAATTTGCGCACTTATATGATGGAGGATGTGCTGGAGAAATTTCTGCGCTTTTCCGGATATGATGTAAAGCGCGTTATGAACATTACGGATGTGGGACACCTTTCCAGCGACGCCGACACAGGTGAGGACAAGATGTTAAAGGGCGCAAAGCGCGAGCATAAAACCGTCATGGAAATCGCAAAATATTATACGGATGCGTTCATGAGTGACTGCGCAAAGCTGAACATCAAGACACCGGATGTGGTGGAGCCGGCGACCAACTGTATTGCAGAGTTTATCCACATGATTGAGGTGCTGCTGGAGAAGGATTATGCTTATATGGCGGGCGGCAATATCTATTTTGACACCGCAAAATTAAAAGAGTATTATGTCCTGAGCAACCAGAATGCCGAGGAGCTTGCCGTCGGCGTGCGCGACAGCGTTGAGGAGGATACCAACAAGAGGAATAAGACTGATTTTGTGCTTTGGTTTACCAAATCAAAATTTGAAGATCAGGAATTAAAATGGGACAGCCCGTGGGGCGTCGGCTATCCGGGCTGGCATATTGAGTGTTCGGCAATCAGCATGAAGCATCTGGGTGATGCACTTGATATCCATTGCGGCGGTATCGATAATGTGTTTCCGCACCATACGAACGAGATTGCACAGAGCGAGTCCTATCTCGGGCATAAGTGGTGCAATTACTGGTTTCATGTACTGCACCTGAATGATTCCACCGGCAAGATGAGCAAGTCCAAGGGCGAGTTTCTGACTGTATCTTTGCTGGAGAGCAAGGGCTACAATCCGCTTGCATACCGTATGTTCTGCCTGCAGTCCCATTACCGCAAGCCGCTGGTGTTCTCGTACGAGGCACTCGACAATGTAACGGTGGCATACAACAAGCTAGTGGCAAGGGTGGCAGCTTTAAAGTCAGATGGACCGGTAGATGAGGCAAAGCTGGCAGAGCTTAAGGCGGCATTTATGGAAGCGTTAAACAACGATATCAATACCTCCTCCGCGCTTACCGTACTCTATGATGCGCTGAAGGCAGATACCAATGATGCGACAAAGCGCGCCGCGGTGGCAATGTTTGACGAGGTGCTCTCATTGGGACTTCTTGACGCGGCAGACAGGATGAAAGAAGAGAAGCAGACGGATGCCGGTGCGGAGATGGACGGAGCGCTGCTTGATTTTATCAATCAGAAAATTTCAGAGCGTATGGATGCTAAAAAAGCAAAGGATTTTGCAAAGGCGGATGCAATCCGTGATGAGCTTCTGGCAAAGGGAATTGCGATAAAGGATACAAGAGAAGGTACCGTGTGGGAGAAAGTATGATTTAACTGAATATTTTTGCGCCTGGCGGACACAATACTATCAGTACAGCATTTGTACCGTAAGAGAATTTGTGAGGAAAGGCGGCGCGAAAATTGAAGGGAGAAAAAAGAGAATACGGGAATAAAAAGCGGATTTACCTGTTGGCGGCCTGTGGTGTGCTGGCAATATCCGGCGCTGTGTATGCCGGGACCAGACCGGACACACGGACAGAGCCGAGAAAGGACCTGGTGGATCTGAATGAGCAGTCGGAGCAGATTGAGCAGATAGAGCTTGACGATCCGTTTGCGATGGATGGACAGACTGCGGAAATACATGAGGGTGAACAGCAGGCAACGGGGCAGGAGCAGGGTGAGCTTGTAGCCGGAAAGGATGATAACAATCCGGAGTTGACCGGTGATACCGGCGGGCTTCCGGCACAGCAACCAGAGGACTCCAAACAGTCGGAGGACTCCAAACAGCCGGAGGAAGGCTCCTCCGACCGCCCGGCAGAGCAGGAAAATGAGACAAAGGCTCCGGTGGTGGATGTTGCCGTTAAGGAACCGGAGGCTGAACCGGAGGACAAGGAACCGGCAGCGGTTGTGAACAATCCGACGGCACAGGAGCTTCGCTTTTCCGAGGAGGACGGGCTGACGTGGCCGCTTCAGGGAAATGTGATAAAAGCGTACAGTGCGGATAAGATGGTATATTTTGATACGCTGCAGCAGTTCCGCACCAATCCGGCAGTCTTTATTGCAGGGGAGCCGGGGGTGGAGATTCTCGCCTCGACCGACGGCATTGTCGAAAAGATTGAGAAGGATGATAAGCATGGACAGATGATAACGATGGATATCGGTGACGGATACCGTCTGGTGTATGGGCAGCTCGGCGAGATTTCCGTAAAGGAAGGAGATTATGTTGTCTCCGGCAGCGGAATCGCAAAACTGGCACCGGTTACCAAGTATTACCGCATTGAGGGAGACCATTTGTACTTTCAGGTAATGCACGAGAGTGAAACCGTTGACCCGATGACGCTGATTCAATAGGCTTTGGCTGATAACAAAGTCAAAAGTGAGCAGAAAGAGGAGGCTGTGATGAAAAGCGGCATCCTTTTTTGCGTTATATGAAATTGTGTCAATTTCATATCATGCAAAAAGCGCTCCGCTAAGGATGCGCACCCGCGCGTAAGCTGTGCGGGCATTCCATGAAAAATTTCTGCACAGGGGACAGAATACCGGCATATAGTAATACCAGATAAAACGTCTGCTACATACCTGATTGTTACAGCGATGCTGCATGTATATATGGGCGGTATGTAATAATGGGAAAACAAACAGACGGGATGCTACAAAGAAGTGCAGCTCCGCATAGCAGCGGCTTGAGTGAAATACAGGTTTACCCGGCTGTATCACATAGAACCGCCGCAGGCATCAGTGCCTGCGGCGGTAAGAAACACTATGTGTGCTTTGAAATTAAAGCGGCTTTTGCCGCTCGTTGATACATATTCAGGCGCTCGCCACATAGACAAGCATCATGATGTAATGGCAGAAGCTGCCGCCGATGCAGAACAGATGGAAAAGCTCATGATTTCCGAACCATTTCGGCATGTGGGAGAACAGCGGAAGCTTCAAGGCATAAATCACGCCGCCTACCGTGTAGATGATGCCACCTGCGAGGAGCCAGCGAAACGCGGGAGCAGGCAGAGCAGCTACAATATCCTTCATGGCAAATACGCATATCCAGCCCATCAGAATATAAATCATGGATGAAAACCACTTCGGGCAGGAAATCCAAAACAATGCCTGAAAAATGCCAATCAGAGCCAGCGCCCAGATGACAACAAACAAAATCATTCCTTTTGTGTTGTGCAGAGTAACCAGACAAACCGGGGAGTATGTGCCGGCAATCAGAATGTAGATCATGCTGTGGTCAATCTGGCGGAGCCGTTTGTTGACCGTCTCGGATATATCCAGCCCGTGATAGACCCCGCTCGCCGTGTATAGGCCGACCAGCCCCAGTACAAACAGAATCATGGACAGACCGTTGAGCCAGCCGGAGAGAAGAAATGCCCTGACAATCAGAAAAACACCTCCGACAACACACATTACCGAGAAAATCAAGTGGCTTAAGCTGCTGAAAGGGTCCTTTAAGTGAAGAAAATTGGATGAGGTTCTCTCGGACAAAATGCCGCTCACCGGCAGGCGTTTCAGGGTAGAAGTCTTATTCATAGGTATTACCTCCGTTTCTTTGTAAAATCATTCTATTCACCGTGTCAGTTATCTGATGTAACCTTCTGAGATTATTATGTCAATTAGTAAAACATATTATGTAGTTTTAAAAACTACATTAAGTGTGAAATAATACTACCATCATTCGCAAAAAAAAGCAATATACAAATCCCATTTGTAAGAAATTTTTAATGAAAATGTCAGCGAAACATGCTAAAATGGTTGAAAAGAGGATTGCTGGAGGGCTTATGGATATTAATGTGGGTGATACTTTAAAACTGAAAAAACAGCATCCGTGCGGAAGCCAGATGTGGAAGGTGCTGCGTGTGGGTATTGACTTTCGCCTGCAGTGTGAGGGCTGTGGACATCAGATTATGATTCCGCGCAAGCAGGCGGAAAAAAATGTGCGGCAGATTATTCCGGGGCCGGCACCGTGCAGGGAGGAAAATACACCATGACACAGGAGCAAAGCACCGGGGGTGAGGGCGGCATCGAAGGAAAGCTGCGAATTTGCAAGAAATGCTTGATACGGGAGATGCAGGAGGGTGAGTATTTCAAAAATATGTATGAGTATATCGCATCTCTTGACCCGGACATCAAGTCGGATGACACATTGTATGAAGCACGACTTGCATGCTGCAAGGACTGTGACAATCTGCTAAACGGTATGTGCCGGATTTGCGGATGCTTTGTGGAAATGAGGGCCGCGGTCAGGAAAAATTATTGTCCTGCGGCTGAGAAGAGATGGTAGGGAGGATAAGGATATGTGGTTTGTATTTGCATTGCTTTCGGCGGTATTTGCAGCATTGACCTCCATACTGGCGAAGGTCGGTATCGATGGCGTCAATTCCAATCTCGCCACGGCAATCAGAACGGTGGTGGTTGTGGGCATGGCATGGGGGATGGTGTTCCTGACACATGCACAGAGCGGGCTGACGCAGATCAGCAGAAAAAGCTGGATATTTCTCATTTTGTCCGGTCTTGCAACAGGAGCCTCCTGGCTGTGCTATTACAGGGCTTTACAGATGGGTGAGGCGTCCAAGGTCGTGCCGATTGATAAGCTGAGTGTTGTCATCACCCTGATACTGGCGTTTGTGTTCCTGCATGAAGATTTCACGGTCAAATCCCTGATTGGCAGTATATTGCTCCCTGCAGGGACCCTGGCAACCCCCCTCCCCCGGAATCCTATAACACCTCCCCCC
>CAMALD010000100.1 GCA_945836355.1 uncultured Lachnospiraceae bacterium
CGTTGACAATCTTGGCGTAGTCGCGGCGCTTATAGAACATACCCATATCCAGACCAAGCATGGTCGCAAAGTAAACGGCTCTGCTCATGGCACCCTCATCCGGGCTGATAACCATCATATGATCGGCATCGATGGTGAGATCATCTACATTGTTGAGCAATGCCTTGATGAACTGGTATGTCGGCATAATCGTTTCAAAGCTCTTTAACGGAATTGCGTTCTGTACGCGCGGATCATGTGCATCGAAGGTGATAATGCTTTCCACACCCATATTTACCAGCTCCTGGAGAGCGATGGCACAATCGAGGGACTCTCTTGCGCTTCTCTTGTGCTGGCGGCTTTCATATAAGAACGGCATGATAACAGTGATGCGGCGGGCCTTACCGTTCAGAGCGGCAATGACACGTTTCAAATCCTGAAAATGATCGTCCGGAGACATGTGGTTGGTCTGGCCGCATACTGTGTAGGTCAGGCTGTAGTTGCATACATCAACCAGAATGTAAAGATCATCACCGCGCACGGTCTCCTTGATGATACCCTTTGCTTCCCCTGTGCCGAAACGCGGACATTGTGTCTGAATCAGGTAATTGTCTCTCTCGTAGCCGGAAAATGCAACTGTAGATGCATGTTCGTTCTCTCTCTCTCGTCTCCACTTGACAATGTAGTCGTTGACCTTCTGGCCGATTGAGCGGGAGCTTTCGAGTGCAATAATACCTAAAGTACCTACAGGCATTGTTTCTAAAAACTTTTCTTGCTGCATTTTGTTATCCTCCAAAGTGAATTTGCGTAACAAAACCATCGTATTTCTTGACCCTGTTTATCATACTATTACCAACCACATCAGTCAAGGGGTAAAATGGAATATCAACTCAGCTTTTTCTGAATGCGAATATCTTTTCCGATGATTTTCAAAAAGGTGTAGCTGCTGGTGATGCGCGAAAAGATACGCTCACTGTAGTTGTTTTGCAGCTGCTCGAAAGAAAGATTGGTGGAAATGATGGTTGATTTCCTGCCAAGCAGCCGTTCGTTAATGCAAAGATATAACTGCGAGGTGATAAAGGAATTGTTCAGCTCTGTCCCGAGATCGTCAATAATCAGAAGATCGCAGTCCAAAATGTGAGAAAAACGGTTAGTAATCTCATCATAATTTCGATCATCCCCGTAGTAATTGTTGCGGTCAAATTTGTAGTGCTCCAAAATATCAAAGAGCTGGAATGCAGTCAGATAGATAACGGTGTGTCCCGAGCCGAGCAGCTCGGAGGCAATGCAGTTGGTCAGAAAGGTCTTCCCCACGCCGGTGTTGCCGTAAATCAGCAGATTGCCCGGTGTGCTGTCAAAATCCGAGATGAATTTCCGGACAGTATCTACCACACGGCGGATATTTGCCAGCGGGGTCATCTGCAGGTCCTCATCAATGTAGCTGTCAGAGTAATAATCATATGAAAAGGTAGAGAAATTCTCATGCCGGATGGCGTTGGAAACATTCGACTGGGAGTAGAGAATATCGACAACAGCCTGTTTAAAACAATGGCAGCGGGCACCGTCTTTCAAACCGGTATCTTTGCAGTCAGGGCATTGATAGCGGGGGGTCAGATAATCCGCTGGATAACCGTGTGTCGTCATCAGCGCGGTTTTTCTTGCAGAGAGCGCTTCGTTTTCCGCCTTCAGACCGGTAAGAGCGTCAGGCTCACCCTTAAGAGAGCGCTTGGCGCATTCCACGGAATTGTGTGCCAGCCGGGCATCGATTTGTGCCAGCTCGGGAAGCTGTGCATACAGGGATGCTTTGCGGTCTTCCAGGTCATGTCTGGCCTTGGACTGTCTGGCATCGTATTCGCGCAAAATAGAGTCATATTGATAATTCTTTAATGGCATAGGGCATTCCTCTCTTTACGGCTGATTTAAAAGGCGCTTTTCCATATCGGAATAATCGTCGGCGGTATACCTGCGCTGCGGAAAAGCGTTGAAACGGTTGCCGGAGCTTGTCGTGTTGTGGTTGTTTGCCGGCTTATCAACGGATGTGTTCTTTTCGGTGTTTTTGCGCGCAAACTCTGCGTCCAGCGCCGAAATGTCCTCCCTGCATTTCACTCCGGCATCATGCCAGCGCGTCAGGATCTTGTCTGCATATTTGAAATCCGGCTTTGCAGTGGAAAGCAGCGTGCGGTTGCAGGCTTCCTCGATGATTGTGCTGTCAAAGCCGAAGGTGCTGTTCCAACGCTGGAGAAACTGGATTTCGGCAGCGCCCGGTGCGCGGTTGAGACCGAATGCGCGGTTGACTGCATTATAGCAGGCGTTATACGCCGCGGTTTCGTCCTGTGCCTTCTGCACGGTGTTAATGCCGTTCTCGGCCCATGAGATTGCCACGGACTCTATGTAAGAGGTATTTCTTTTATTTTTTGCCACACAGTATTCATACAGATACACAATAAGGTCTGCCGGGAAACCGACGCTCTCATACAGGTAGAGCACCAGTTGGGTGTCCGCAGGCTTTAAAAGATTTCCGGTAACCTGCTCCAGGCGGGCATTTAGCCATTTCACCTCATCGAGGGAAGTGAGCGCACGAATCTGCGCCGCAGAATAGTTTGGCTTTTCCGGTGCGCTCCATTTGTAAATATAGGCAGGAGCGGCTGCCGGTGCGGTTGTTGAAGCAACTGCAGGAGCAGAAGCCGGATTGGCTGACGGAGAGGCTGCTGATGCAGAAACCGGAGTGGCTGTAGTGTCTGCTGCAGGCTCTTCCGTTGCCGGAGAAACCGGTCCCTTAGCGGCTGCGGTTTTGACCGGTGCGGCAGGGTCCGGGTCCAGAAACTCAATCCCTGTAATACTGTTGGAGGAGCGCTCCAAGCGGAGCAGCTTTTGCTTTTCCCAGTATTTTAGCGCGCGCTCGATGTCCTTTTCCGTCTCGTCCAGAAAGTCGGCTACAACCGAGAGGGAACTGTCCGCTGTGCCGGTGCCGGAAAGCAGGCGCAGTAGATAGAGGTACACCTTGACATAAGCTCCGTTTGCCTGAGACATATAGTGATCAATGAATAAATTGGAGACAAGAGTATATTCCTTCTTGGACGAGCTGTGTAAGCTGATTTTACCTGCCATGATGTATCCCTTCCCTATTGCAAATCAAAATTACGGTAGGTCGATATCGACCGCAGGATAGAGTATAGCATAGGTTTTTTGAAAAAGAAATATACGAATGTGTACTAGGATGAAACGCATATAAAGTCGTGGATAATGTGGATAACGTGTATAAATTCCTACATTCTACAAGTGTAGTTATATGGCGTAACATTTGAAACGGTTTAAATATTCACATTTTCTGAAAAATGCGTCTACTTTTGTAGAAGAATATGGCGAAAAAAAGAATCCACAACCTTATTCATCGACAAATTGTTGATAAGGTTGTGGATAATGTGGATAACTATTCTCCTAATAGCGCTTCTCCCACTTTTACGATGTCTCCGGCGCCCATAGTTATCAACAGGTCACCGTTGGTGCAATTTAGTAATAAAAAATTTTCAATTTCATCAAAGCTTGGAAAATAGTAGGCTTCTTTTCCGATTTTTTGCAGCCGCACCATGATATCTCTGGAGGAAATATCTCCCGGGTCGGTTTCGCGCGAGGCGAAAATGTCGGCGAGGACAATTTTGTCGGCGATGGATAAGGCTTCGGTAAAATCATCCAGCAATGCCTTGGTGCGGGAGAAGGTGTGCGGCTGGAACACGCACCAGATATGCTTGTGCGGATAGTTTTTCGCCGCGGTAAGTGTGGCGCGGATTTCGGTCGGATGGTGCGCGTAGTCGTCGATAATGGTAATCCCTGCAAGCTCCCCCTTCTTTTCAAAGCGCCGGCTGGCACCGCCGAAATGACGGAGTGCGGTGACGATAGCCGAATCGGGAACGCCGAGAAGATCAGCCATTGCGGCGGCAGCAACCGAGTTTGAAATATTGTGGACGCCTACCACTCCGAGCGATATGCGGGCGATGCAGGCAGTGCCACGCATCAGGTCATAGCTGCCAAAGCCGTTGCTGTCATAGGAAATATTGGCTGCACTGTAATCATAATTTTTATTTGCGGATGCGATGCCGTAGGTTGTGATTTGAGCAGGAAGCCCTGCGGTCAGCTCGTCTAGACGGTCGATATCGCCTTGGATGACTAAATGGCTGTCCGAAGACAATTTTTCCATGAACAGGCGGAAGGAATGGCGGATATCCTCCAAATCCTTAAAAAAGTCAAGATGCTCCGCTTCTATATTTAATATTATTTCATGCTTTGGGAAAAACTTCAGAAAGCTGTTGGTATACTCGCAGGACTCCACGACGAAATGCTCGGAATGACCTGTGCGGGAATTGCTTTCAATGGCATCCAGTACGGCGCCGAGGGAAATGGTAGGGTCCATACCGGCTTCCAGAAGTATCATGGAGAGCATGGACGAGGTGGTGGTCTTGCCGTGAGTGCCGGCTATACTGATGGCATTCTTATACTGCTTCATCAGCTGCCCGAGAAATTCGGCACGATCCATCATCGGTATGCCCTTTTCCAAAGCAGCCACATACTCCGGGTTGTCGGTGCGGACTGCGGCAGTATACACTACCAGCTCAATATCCGGCGATATATTCTCCGCACGGTTGCCGTAATCTACAGGAATTCCCAGATTTTTCAGTTTTAAACAGGCGGCGCTTTCTGCCTGGTCGGAACCGCTGACTTTAAACCCGCGGGTATGTAAAAGCTCAGCCAGACCGCTCATGCTGCTGCCGCCAATACCGATGAAGTGAACGTGAATCGGTTTATGAAAATCAATCTGATACATAAATATATGCCTCCGTTGTGATGTCTGAGAGAAGTGTGTAACAATAAAACCTGCGAGAATCTTCGTTCTTATTTTATTATAACTTATTTAAAAGAAAAAACAATAATTTATATTTGGGATTCTGCATTTTTATACGTTAAAGGGAGCATTTTGTTTCAAAGTGCGCGATTTATCCGATAAAATGGGAAATTTTGTGTAAAGTTGACGATGTATATTGCAAACAAATTCAAATATTACAAAAAAATGTCATAAAAGCTGAAAGAAATTAGTCAATTTTACTTTTCTTTTTGTGAAAGTATGATATAATATAGTTAGGTTATGATATCAGGCAAACAAGTCTTGAATAATCTAATATGTAATTAAGAGGTGATAGCGTGATTAAGAAAGAAATGATTGCGATGCTTCTGGCAGGCGGACAAGGTTCCCGTCTGGGTGTGCTGACCTCGGGCATAGCAAAACCTGCAGTTTCGTTTGGCGGAAAATACAGGATTATTGACTTTCCGCTGAGCAACTGTATCAATTCCGGGGTGGACACCGTAGGTGTTTTGACACAGTATCAGCCTTTGCGGCTCAATACGCATATTGGTATCGGTATTCCGTGGGATCTGGATCGTAATATCGGTGGCGTATCCATTCTTCCACCGTACGAAAAGAGTACAAATGCAGAGTGGTATTCCGGTACCGCGAATGCAATTTATCAGAACTTAAAGTACATGGAGTATTATAATCCGGATTATGTTCTGATTCTTGGCGGAGACCACATTTACAAGATGGATTACGAGCTGATGCTCGATTTTCACAAGGCAAACAATGCAGATATTACACTGGCGACGATTCCGGTTCCGATTGAGGAGGCGAGCCGCTTCGGTGTGGTTATCACCGATGAGCATAAGCGGATTCTGGAGTTTGAGGAGAAACCGCCGCAACCGAGAAGTAATCTGGCATCCATGGGTATCTACATATTTACATGGAAGGTTCTGCGTCAGGCTCTGATTGATCTTTCGGAGCAGCCGGGCTGTGACTTTGGTAAGCATATCATCCCGTATTGCC
>CAMALD010000101.1 GCA_945836355.1 uncultured Lachnospiraceae bacterium
TGAAATCAAGGAGGCCATCGGTATTTCCATTCAGATTGCACAGGGTATGGAAGCCGCTCATATGAATCATATCGTACACAGAGATATCAAGCCGCAGAATATTATTATTTCACGTGACGGTAAGGTGAAGGTTACGGATTTCGGCATTGCAAAGGCAGCCACTTCCAACACTATTTCCCAGAATGCGGTTGGCTCTGTGCACTACTTATCACCGGAGCAGGCGCGGGGCGGCTATTCCGATGAGAGGAGTGATATTTACTCACTCGGAGTCACTCTGTATGAGATGCTTTGCGGAAAGGTTCCGTTTGCGGGAGATAACTCCGTGTCCGTCGCGCTCTCCCATATCAATGATGAGGCAGTGCCGATTCGTGAGATTCGTCCGGATGTGCCGGCAAGCATTGAAAAGATCGTGCAGAAATGTATGCAGAAAAAGCCGGAGCGCCGTTATCTGACAGCATCCGAATTGATTGCTGATTTAAAGCGTTCTATCACGAATCCGGACGGCGATTTTGTGAAGCTTGCCTCTGCGACGGTTACCGATTCACCGACCATCAATATGACGGATGCACAGATGGAGACCATCAAGAGCGCGGCGAAGTCACCGGCGGTTTACTATGACAGCCATCCGGAGACTGCGGCAAACACCAAGAAGGTTCAGAAAGAGGAAGAGGAGGAGCTGGATGGTGTTGACCCGAAGTTTGAAAAGTTTATCATCATCGGTACCATCGTCACGGCAGTTATTCTGGGACTGGCACTGATTTATCTGGTAATCAACCTGTCCGGCGTGCTTGGAATATTTAATAAAGATAAAGACAACGGTGTTACACCGACACCGGATTTCAGCATATCATCCACACCGGGGCCGACGCCGACCGAGATTGTCATGGGGACCGAAAAGGTTGTGTCAGTAGAGGGCTTAAAACTGGATGATGCAATTAATACGCTGAAGCTGATTTCTGTCTCGTTTAATATCATTGCGGATACTGAGGAATACTCGAAGGATGTGCCGAAGGGATATGTCATTAGTCAATATCCGCCGGACGGAACCACCATCGCCGCTGACGGAACGATTGAGCTCACCATCAGCGCCGGACCGCAGTCAATCCAGATACCGCTTGTGCAGTATTATATGTATGACAAGGCGAGAGCGGAGCTTGAGAATGCAGGCTTTGACACAAAGCTTGCCTACGAGGCAAATTCAGAGTATGAGAGCGGCATGGTGATTCGCACGGAGCCTGCTGCCGAGGAATATCTCGAAATGGGGCAGACCGTTACGATTGTTGTCAGCACAGGTCCGGATACCATTATGACACTGATGCCGAAGCTGCTCGGAAGAACACAGGAAGAAAGCATTGCCATTCTGGGTGAGGCAGGCCTGTCCCTTGGCAACACCAGTTATACAAGCAGCAGCTTCTATCCCGAGGGGCAGGTATGTTTCCAGAGTTATTCGGAGGGGGAGCGCTTAGTGTCGGGCACGGTAATTGATATTGCAATCAGCACAGGACCGGAGACAACACCGGAACCTACAGCGAAACCGACGGATGAGCCGGTGGTTGAGCCGACAGCGGAACCTACAGCGAAACCTACCGCAGAGCCTGCTGCAGAGCCGACGGCGGAACCTACAGCGGAGCCGACGCAGGAGCCCACTCCGGAACCGACCGAGGAGCCTACTCCGGAGCCGGAGCCGAGATATCAGTATACGGCAACAGCTAAAATCAGTGACTGGCCTCTCGGAGCAGAGGAGACAGCAACTCTTTATGCTGTCATTTCACAGGACGGCAATCAGGCAGTCATTTACGATAACGATTCTACGCTTCTGACTGCGTCGGATTTTCCTTTTGATATATCCATCTCGTTATCAGAGGAGGACGGATTTACTGAAGGTAGCGCAAAGATTTCGGTATGGTTTTCGGGAGTGCCGTATGACGGCTCGTATACGGTTGAGCTGAAGGCGGTTCGTATTAATTAAAGAATAACAAGTCATGAAGTGAGGGCAAATGAGAGGAAAAATCATCAAGGGAATTGCAGGCTTTTATTATGTGAATGTGGAGGGACAGGGAATCTTTGAATGTAAGGCAAAGGGTGTCTTCCGTAACCGTAAAATCAAGCCGCTGCCGGGTGATGATGTGACGCTGGAGATATTGGATGCCGGAGCGATGACCGGAAATATTACAGATATTATTGACCGCAGGACGGAATTAATCCGCCCTGCGGTTGCCAATGCCGACCAGGCGGTGATTGTGTTTGCCTGCGGTGAGCCTGTGCCGAATTTTAATCTGCTGGACCGTTTTCTGGTATTGATGCAGAAGCAGCAGATGGGGACAATCATCTGCTTTAACAAGATGGATCAGGTGGATGCAAAGCGTCTGGAAGAAATAAGAGCAATCTATGTGAACAGCGGCTGTAAGGTGATGTTTGTTTCTGCAAAAAATCAGACGGGAATCGAGGAGCTGCGGGCGGCAATGGAGGGAAAGACCACTGTTTTTGCCGGGCCAAGCGGCGTGGGCAAGTCCTCCATCTTAAATCTGCTGTATCCCAATGCCGGGATGGAAACCGGGAGCATCAGCGAAAAAATAAGGCGCGGAAAACACACAACCCGCCACTCGGAGCTGTTTTATATGGGACGAGGAACCTATCTTTTTGACACGCCGGGATTCAGCTCTTTATATTTGGAGGAGATTGAAAAAGAGCAGTTGCGGGAGTATTATCCGGAGTATGAGCCTTATCGGGGCGAATGCAGATACTTAAGCTGCCTGCATGATAAGGAGCCGGAGTGCGCGGTCAAGGATGCGGTGGAGACCGGGAAAATACATCCCGAGAGATATTCCAATTACCGGCTTTTGCTGGAAGAAGTGAAAAACAGAAAAAAATATTAAACGTATAAAGAGTGATGGAGGTATTACAATGTATCAGTTAGCGCCGTCAATCCTGTCTGCTGATTTTGCCAGGCTTGGGGAACAGATCCTTGAGGCGGAAAAAGCGGGGGTGGATATGTTACATATTGATGTTATGGACGGGTCGTTTGTACCGCGCATATCGTATGGCATGCCGGTAATCGAGTCGATCCGCAGAATCACGGAGCTTCCGTTTGATGTGCATCTTATGGTACAGGAACCGCTACGCTTTGTCAGAGATTTTAAGGAGTGTGGTGCAGATTTGCTGACGGTTCATGCGGAGGCATGTACGCATCTGCACACTACAGTGACGGAAATCAAAAAGCTTGGCATGAAAGCCGGGGTCGCATTGAATCCTGCAACACCTGCCGAAAGCTTGAGATATGTGCTGCCCGAGTTGGATTATGTGCTGGTAATGACGGTGAATCCGGGCTTTGGAGGGCAAAAATTCCTGCCCTCCATGCTGGACAAAATTCGCAGTCTGCACAAGCTGATGGGGGAGCTTGGTGTGAAGGCGGATGTGGAAGTGGACGGAGGCATTACCCTGCAAAATGTCAGGGAGGTCATGGATGCCGGGGCAAACTGGTTCGTTGCCGGCACTTCTGTGTTTGGCGGCGATATAAAGCAGAATGCGGCGGGCTTTAAGGCAGCTTTCGGGAATGAGGATAAGTGCCGTTAGAAGGCGCGGAAATGAGGATGGCATGCGTATCAGTGAAATGAAAATCGGAAAACCGATAGAGATTTATATTAACCGTGACGGATACCATTACCGGGTGGTCAGCAAAATTGAGGATGTGACGGAGGACCGCATCTGCGTGACGCTGATTGCGAGCAGAACCAGAGTTTTTGAGTTTGAACCGACGGACACTGTGGATATCGTATACCGGGAAGATGACCGGATGTGGAAATGGAAGAATGTGAAGGGAAGCGTGGTTATGCTCGATGATGAGCGCTTTCATGCATTCACCACAAAGGAAGAGGGCGAGAGCTATAACCGCCGCAATGCATACCGGGTCTATATCGGTGAAAAGCTGATTCTGCACTATCTGGTGCACGATGTGAAGCGGTTAAAGGATATTGCCGATATGGACGCTTTGCACAGCCGGACGGTGTTTAATTACGATTCCGGTGCGGATGTCCTGAAGGAGGACTGCTTCCGCTATGTGGACTGCGATGCGTTTATCAAGGATATCAGTGAAGTGGGCGCGGGAATCTATGCAAATCAGAAGCTGGAAAAGGGCGATGAGGTGACCTTTGAGTTCGATTCGGATTTCGGAATGATCAGCTGCAAGGCGGCAGTGGTAAGGCGTTTGGACAGTCACCAGAGTTCTTTCCTGTATTATTACGGCTGTCGCTTTAGTGAAACCAGCCGTAACCTGTCTAAATATATATATGAGAAGCAACGCGAACAACTAAAAAAATCGCGTGATATCATACGATGAGTACGCTGATTATCTCCGGCGGGCATGTTGATATCTGCTGCATGAAGCGGTATCTGCGCGGAAAGTATTTTGAGCATGTGATTGCCGTGGATGCCGGTGTTAAGGCTGCGGAACAGCTTGCGATTTGCCCGGATTATCTGGTCGGTGATTTTGATACCCTGCCTCAGGAGCATCTGGAAAAGTATGAGCAGAATCCGGACGTGATGATCCGACGTTTCTGTGCGGAGAAAGATGATACGGATACCGAAATTGCGGTGGAACTGGCAGGGACTCTTGAACAGGAAAAAAAGGGTGAGGTCGTGATTCTTGGCGCCACCGGAACAAGGCTGGATCACACGCTTGCCAATTTACTGCTTATGGAGAGACTGGCAGAAAAGGGAATATCTGCGTGTTGTGTGGATGCATATAACCGGATTTCGGTGCATATGCAGAGCTTTTGCATAAAACGAGAAGAGCAATATGGGGACTATGTGTCCTTCGTGGCACTCACACCGACGGTGGAGGGACTGACCCTAAAGGGGTTCCGGTATCCGCTGGAAAACCGGGTCTTACATCAGAATGTCAGCTTGTGCATCAGCAATGAGATTAACCATGAGGTGGCAGGCGTTACGTTTGAGACGGGCATTCTGCTGATGGTGGAAGCGAAGGATCAGATACAGGGTGAGCCGGTATAAAAAAGGAGGATATGGATAAAATGAAATTAGGAATCGTAGGACTGCCGAATGTCGGCAAAAGTACACTGTTTAATTCTTTGACGAAGGCGGGCGCCGAGTCTGCAAACTATCCGTTCTGCACGATTGATCCCAATGTGGGTATTGTGGCGGTGCCGGACGAGCGGTTGAAGGTGCTTGGTGATATGTATGCTTCGGAGCGCATTGTTCCGGCTGCCATTGAGTTTGTGGATATTGCCGGTCTGGTTAAGGGCGCGTCGAAGGGAGAAGGTCTGGGCAACCAGTTCCTTGCCAACATCCGTGAGGTGGATGCCATCGTGCATGTGGTGCGCTGCTTTGAGGACAGCAACATCATCCACGTGGAGGGAAGCATTGACCCAATGCGTGACATTGAGACCATCAATCTTGAACTGATTTTCTCGGATTTGGAGGTGCTTGAGCGCCGCTATTCAAAAGTAAAAAAGACAGCAAATAACGATAAGGCCGCAGCAAAGGAAGCTGCGCTGGTGGAGCGTCTGATGAAATATATGGAGTCGGGCAAGCTGGCAAAAGGCTTTGCGGTGGAGGATGACGAGGAGCAGGAGCTGTTAAATTCCTTTAATCTGCTAACCTATAAGCCGGTCATCTATGCGGCGAATGTAAAGGAGGACGAGCTGGCGAATGATGCGGCGGACAATGAGAATGTACAGAAGGTTCGTGCTTTTGCGGCTGAGGAAAATTCGGAAGTGTTTGTAATCTGTGCACAGATTGAGCAGGAGATTGCGGAGCTGGATGACGATGAGAAGAAGATGTTCTTGGAGGAGCTCGGACTTT
>CAMALD010000102.1 GCA_945836355.1 uncultured Lachnospiraceae bacterium
CAATGGTTTCATCTCTATTCTGGATGAACCGAACGTTATCATCAATAAATTTAAGCGCGCCGTGACTGACAGCGATAAGGAGGTATGCTACCGCGAGGGTAAGGACGGCATCAATAACCTGATGACCATCTATTCGGTGATGACCGGCAGGACGTTAGAGCAGATTGAGCAGGAGTTTGAAGGAAAGGGCTACGGAGATTTCAAGGTGGCAGTCGGTGAGGCTGTGGCGGAGGAGCTTCGGCCGATCCGTGAGAACTTTAAGAGGCTCAGCGCGGACAAGGCGTACTTGGAGAGCATTTACCGCAAGGGTGCCGAGACTGCAACAGCCATCTCTTCCCGCACCCTGGCTAAGGCAAAGAAGAAGGTCGGACTGATGGTACCGTAAGCGCAGCATAAGCAGGCTGTGAGCATGCGGCAGGTTAAGAATCAGAGCGCCTTCCGATAACAAGCACTGTGGTTGCAGTGTATGTGGATAGGATAAATATAATCAGGACCGCAGGATACCCCCTGGCAGGGTGTTCTGCGGCACTTGTGCGTACGGAAAAAAGCATCAAAAGGGCGCAATAGGACCCGGAAATGAGGAAAATATGAAATTAATTGTCGGTCTGGGAAATCCAACCAGAGAATATCAGGCGACCAGACACAATATCGGATTTGATGCCATCACAAGAATGTGTGATGATTACCGGATTCGTCTGGACTCAAAAGAGCATAAGGCAATTTGCGGAAAAGGATACATCGGCGGTGAAAAAGTCATTCTTGCGCAGCCGCAGACATATATGAATCTTAGCGGGGAAAGCGTAAGAGAGCTGGCAGATTATTATAAGCTCACCAACGAGGATGTGATTGTCATCTGTGACGACATCAATCTGGATGTCGGACAACTGCGCGTGCGCAGGAAGGGAAGTGCAGGAGGGCATAACGGAATCAAAAACATCATCGCGCAGCTTGGCACGGAGGAGTTTATCAGAATCCGTGTCGGTGTGGGCGCAAAGCCGGAAAAGTGGGACCTTGCCGATTATGTGCTCGGACGCTTTCCGAAGGAGGAGGAGCCGGTCATCCGCGAGGCGCTGGAAAAGGTGTCCAGGGCGTGTGAGTGCATCATTACGGATGGAATCGATGCAGCTATGAATCTGTATAATCGAAAATAAGGGTGAAGGATATGCAGACATTTTATCAGCCGTTGTACGGCTACGAAGAATTTAAGGAATTGCAGGATGCAATCCGGAAGAAAAAATTACCGGTGCAGGTGACAGGCTGTATTGATTCACAGAAATGCCATCTGATGTTTGCAGCATCGCAGGGCGTGAAAAAACGTCTGATTGTCACATACAATGAGTTGCGCGCTAAGGAAATCTATGAGGATTGCAAGCTTTATGACCGGGAGGTATATTTATATCCGGCAAAGGATATTATCTTTTTCTCCGCGGACATTCGCGGAAATGCCATTGTGCGTGAGCGGCTGAAGCTTCTGCGCCGCATGATGGAGGGAGAGCCGGTGACGGTAATCGCCACGATTGACGGCGGTATGGACAAGGTGCTGCCGATTGAATATCTGAAAGAGAATAGTGTCTGCATCAAAAATACCGATTTAGTGAAACTGGATGAATTGACGGCGCAGCTGGTACATCTGGGTTATGAACGCCAGGCACAGGTGGAGTCTGCGGGGGATTTTGCCGTGCGCGGAGGTATTGTCGATATCTTTCCGCTGACGGAGGATGCGCCGGTACGAATTGAGCTCTGGGGCGATGAGGTGGATTCCATCCGCATGTTTGATGCTGCCAGCCAGCGCTCCATTGAAAATCTGGATGAGATTACCATTTATCCGGCGGCGGAGATTATTCTGTCAGAGCAGATTAAGGCAAAGGGAATTGCGGCAATCGATGCCGATTTGGAGAAATATGCGGGCAGCCTGCGGAAGGAAATGAAGACCGAAGAGGCGGCGCGCATCCGCCATGCCGTGGAGGAATTCAAGGAAAATCTGGAATACTGTCAGGGCAGAGTGGGTCTGGACAGTTATGTGAATTATTTCTTTGAAAAAACAGTATCGTTTTTTGATTATTTCAAAGATGAAGAGTCCATCATTTTTCTTGATGAGCCGGCGCGCATCATGGAAAAGGGTGAGACCGTAATGACGGAATTTTCGGAGAGCATGACCGGGCGTGTCGAAAAGGGCTATATCCTGCCGGGGCAGATGGATGTCATTTTTGACTACCGTGCGCTGGTGTCCGGGGCAATGACAGCAAATACCGTGCTGGTGTCGATGATGGACGCCAAAATGGATAAGCTGGCGGTTAAGGCGCGCTATAATCTGGAGGTAAAATCCGTCAATCCGTACAACAGTAATTTTGAGATTCTGGTGAAGGACCTGAAAACCTGGAAAAAGAACGGCTACCGGGTGATTCTGCTGTCCGGCTCGCACACGAGAGCGGAGCGTCTGGCGGAGGATTTGCGCGAATATGAGCTGAGCGCCTTTTACAGTGATGACACAAACCGTCTGGTGCAAAACGGCGAGATTATGGTGACACAGGGAAATGTGCACCGGGGATTTGAGTATCCGCTGGTCAAGTTTGTCATGATTTCCGAGAGCGACATTTTCGGAGTCGTAAAGAAGGCAAAAAAGAAAAAGGTGAAGGCTTATGAGGGAAGCAAGATTTCCAGCTTCTCAGAGCTGAATATCGGGGATTATGTGGTGCATGAAAATCACGGGGTGGGTATTTACCGGGGCATCGAGAAAATCACGGTTGATAAGGTGACCAAGGATTACATTAAGATTGAGTATGCGGGCGGCGGAAACCTGTACATTCCTGCGACGGGGCTGGATGTCATTCAGAAGTATGCGGGCAGTGATGCGCGTAAGCCGAAGCTGAACAAGCTGAATTCCTCGGAATGGAAGGCGACGAAGGCACGTGTGCGCGGGGCTGTGAAAAATATTGCCGGAGAGCTGGTGGAGCTGTATGCGCTCCGACAGGCAAAAAAGGGCTATGCTTTCTCGCAGGATGATACCTGGCAAAGAGAGTTTGAGGAGCTGTTCCCATACGAGGAGACGGACGACCAGCTGCGGGCAATCGAGGATACCAAGCGCGACATGGAAAGCACACGCATTATGGACCGGCTGATATGCGGCGATGTGGGCTACGGCAAGACGGAGATTGCAATCCGGGCGGCATTTAAGGCGGTGCTCGACAAGAAGCAGGTGGTGTTCCTGGTGCCGACCACAATCCTGGCGCAGCAGCATTATAATACCTTTACCCAGCGCATGAAGGATTTTGCGGTAAATGTGGAGATGCTTTCGAGATTCCGCACACCGGCAGAGCAGAAACGCATTATTGCCGGGGTGCACAAGGGTGAGATTGATATTCTGATTGGCACGCACCGTGTACTCTCAAAGGATATCAAATATAAGAATCTCGGTCTGCTCATCATCGATGAGGAGCAGCGTTTCGGCGTGGCACATAAGGAGAAAATAAAGCAGCTAAAGGGTGATGTGGATGTGCTGACATTGACGGCAACCCCGATTCCGCGCACGCTGCACATGAGTCTGGCAGGTATCCGGGACATGAGTGTGCTGGAGGAGCCGCCGGTGGACCGTATGCCGATTCAGACCTTTGTGCTTGAGCATAATGACGAGATTATCCGCGAGGCAATCAACCGTGAGCTGGTGCGCGGCGGTCAGGTGTATTATGTGTACAACCGCGTGAACGGCATCGATGAGATTGCCCTGCAGGTGCAGCGGCTGGTCCCGGACGCAAACGTGGCATTTGCCCATGGGCAGATGAGTGAGCGTCAGCTCGAAAAGATCATGTTTGAATTTATCAATGGTGAGATTGATGTGCTGATTTCCACCACCATCATAGAAACCGGGCTGGATATTTCGAATGTAAACACGATGATTATTGATGATGCCGACCGGCTCGGTTTGTCTCAGCTATATCAGCTCAGAGGGCGTGTCGGACGTTCTAACCGCACGGCATATGCATTTTTAATGTACAAACGGGACAAAATGTTAAAGGAAGTGGCAGAAAAGCGTCTGCAGGCAATCAAGGAGTTTACCGAGCTCGGCTCCGGCTTTAAGATTGCGATGCGGGATTTGGAGATCCGCGGTGCAGGCAATCTCCTCGGCGCGGAGCAGAGCGGTCACATGGAGGCGGTCGGCTACGATTTGTACTGTAAAATGCTGAATGAGGCAGTGAAAAATATGCGGGACGGTGCGGAAGAGGAGGAAAGCTTTGAAACCTCCATCGATCTGCCGGTGGATGCTTACATTCCATCGACCTATATTAAAAATGAGCTGCAAAAGCTTGACATGTATAAGCGCGTGGCGGGAATTGAGACGAGGGAGGAACTGGAAGACCTTCAGGAGGAATTTATTGACCGTTTCGGGGAGCCGCCCAAGCCGGTGCTCAATCTGCTTCAGATTGCACTGCTTAAGGCAAAGGCGCATGAAGTATTCCTGGTGAGTGTGGAGCAGAAGGGAGAGCAGCTCTTGTTGACGCCTTACGCAAAAGCAAAATATCAGGTCGAGAAGATACCGGAACTGTTAAATGCCCATGCACCGCTGCTTGGTTTTAAGAAAAATGCCCTGATGTTTGAATACCGGCTACCGAAGGCACCGCGCAAAAACGGAGTGCCGACAGCCGCAGAGGGGGAACGCACGATGACCGCGGTGAAGGAATTGCTGGAGAGCTTTAAAATGCTGTGTGAGGAATAGGAGAAGGAGGCTGCCATGAAAAAGAGAATACTATGCAAACATGTGATATCCATCGGTCTGGCTGCGGGGCTGCTGTTTTCCGGGTGCGGGAAGGCGGAGAATGACGGCGGGCATGAGGCTTCCCCTACGCCTTATCCGACCGGGGTCACGCAGAGCGAGGCGGATGGTATGAGCCGGGAAGAAAAACTTTCACAGGTGCTGCTGAAGGTGGGGAACACGCAGACCAGCTACGCAGAGGTGGTGCTGTATATGCGCTCCGTAAAGGAGGAGGTGGAAACCCTCTACGGCAGGGAAATCTGGAATTATGTTCTGGATGAGGAGGGGACGACCTATGCCCGGATGCTGAAGGAGGAGCTGCTCAAGCAGCTTACCTACACCAAGGTTGTATGCGCTCAGGCGGATGCGCTGGATATCACACTGACCGAGGATGAGCGCATGGATGTGGATGAGCTGACAGACAATTATATCGCGAATTTTTCAAGTGAGGATATGGAGCATTACGGCATTTCCCGAGACATCGTGTGGGATATATATGCGGACAATCTGCTTGCGACGAAGATATATGAGAGTCTGACGCTGAATGTGGATACGGATGTGTCGGACGAGGAGGCACGCCATGTGACGCTGTGGTACCTCTTTATTGCCAAATACGGCATTGCGGAGGACGGCTCGCATACGGCGCTGGACGAGAACGGTCTGCAGAAGGTGCGCGAACGCGCCGAGCTATTGTCGGCAGAGGCGGCAGTGACGGATGATTTTTACAGCTTTGCGAGAGCCAACACCGATGATACGGATGAGGTGGAGATTACGGTCGGACGCGGGGAGATGTTGGAAGAGCTGGATAAGATTGCGTTTGGGCTGGTCCAGGATGGCACCAGCGGTCTGATTGATACCGAGGACGGATATTTTATTCTGCACTGCGCAAAGTATATGGACGAGGACGCCACCGACCAGGCAAAGACGGACATTATTCTTGAACGCCAGGAGCGTGCATTCACGGAGAGCTATGCAGTCTGGGAAGCGCAGACCGATGTGTGGGTGGACCGCGTGCTGTGGGAGCAGATTGATATCAGTGAAATTAAAAGAAAATCTGATTCTGTTGGGCATC
>CAMALD010000103.1 GCA_945836355.1 uncultured Lachnospiraceae bacterium
AATCTGAACACGCAGATTCAGAAGCAGGTAGACCGCATTAATGAAATCGGCGACGAAATCGGAAAGCTCAACATGCAGATTTGTCTGTATGAGAGCAACGGCGTGGAGCATGCAAACGATTTGCGCGACCAGCGCAATGCACTGTTGGATGAGCTGGGCGAGTATGTGAATGTTACATATCGTGAGGGCGCGGACCACCAGCTTACCGTGCTTGCTGAGAATGTGCCGTTTGTGACAAATACGGTGGTGTTTCACATGTCGACCATGACGCAGGTGGATCTGCTGACCAATCAGCTTACCAAGCTGTACGGCGGCACGCTGGAGGCACAGGAAAGGGCTACTGCCGAGGCGGAGCAGCGCTGCAACAATTCCACGATGCTGGTCCCTATCTGGCCTACTTACGGCAATACGGAAGTGTTTAATTACGATACCCTTCCGACAACCAAGGCAAATACCGACGTCGGCGGATTAAAGGGGCTGATTCTTGCGCGCGGCACAAAGGTAGGACAATATACCGATATTCCCATACGGCCGGTGGAGGATGATTATACGGAAAACGGAACTCTGGACGAGACTGCTTATGCTGTTGCGATGGCACAGTATGAGGAGGCAGTCAAGAAATACAACAATGAGATAGAGCCGTCGGTCATTATGACGGTGCAGGCACAGTTTGACCAGCTGATTCACGGCATTGTCACTACCCTGAATGATATTTTATGTCCGAATACCGATTATACCTTTGAACAGGACGTTACGGTTACTCTTTCAAACGGACTGACAAAAACCTTTTACGCAGGGGATACCGTAAAGGTGCTGGATAAAGAAAATGCGCCGCAGGGCATGGATGCCGACCGGACTTACGGCACCGAGCTTTTTTCACGAAAGTCCACGCCACGCTATGAAACCATCACTCTGGCGGACGGCTCGGAGCTGATGCTCTACAATGAGGAGAATCCGGCGGATAACTATTCCCTGTACACTCTCGGGGAGATTGAAGTGAATAAGAGCGTTATGGCGGATAAGTCCATGATTCCTCTTTCCTGCGGCGGGGGAACCGGCGAGTTTGATATCAAAACAGCGGAGAAGCTGATTGATTCCTGGCAGGGAAAATTTGCGACCCTTTCCCCGAATACCCTGACGGTGAACAATTTTAACGGTTATTACACTGCATTTATTGCAGCGATAGCAAACAGGGGTGAGACCTTGAATACAATAGCACAGAATCAGGATTCGATGGTGTCAAGCATCGACAGCCAGAGATTGTCAGTGAGCGGAGTATCCTCGGACGAGGAATTGACGAATCTGATTAAATTCCAGCATGCATACAATGCGGCTGCGAGATACATTAACGTAGTGGATGAAATGCTTGAGCACATCGTGACTCAGCTGTAAAGGAGGTGCAAAAAATGCCTAGTACTTTTTGGGGATTATCAATATCAAAATCCGGTTTATATGCTTCTATGGGCGGCATCAATACAACAGCGCATAACATTGCCAATACGGAGACGGACGGATACAGCAGACAGATAGTCAACCAGCAGGCAGGCGTCGCACTCAGGGTAAACAGTGCATACGGCATGGCCGGCAGCGGTGTCGATGTGACAGGAGTGGAGCAGAAGCGGGATGAATACTATGACATGAAATATCGCACAAACAATACCATGTACGGCTCCTACTTTACCAAGGAGCATTACATGATTGAGATTGAGAACTATTTCAATGAGGTGAAGCTGGAGGGCTTTACGACCAATTTCAACTCTATGTTTGATACCCTGCAGGAGCTTTCCAAAAATCCTTCGGACCTGACAACCCGCACCGAGGTAACTAACTTTGCACAGAGCATGTGTGAATATTTCAATTCGATGTCGGACAGTCTGAAGAACATTCAGGAGGAGTGCAATTTCGAGATTAAGAACCAGGCAGACCGCATCAATGCACTGGCACAGCAGCTTACCGCGCTGACCAAGCAGATCAATACGCTTGAGGTGAACGGCGGCACTGCCAATGACCTGCGCGACCAGAGAAATCTGCTGGTGGACGAGCTCTCACAGATTTGTAATATTTCCGTGACGGAGAATGTGGTCGGAGACGGCGTCGGGGTTACAAGCTATGTAGTGAAGATTGATTCCCAGACGCTGGTTGATACCTATGATTACAATCAGCTGCTGGTTGTCCCTCAGAAGCACCTGACCAATCAGACGGATGAGGATGGCCTGTATCATCTGGAATGGAGCAACGGGCAGGCGTTTGACTCCGCAAGCTCGAGCCTGGGCGGTGTGCTTTCTGCACTGTTCGAGGTGAGGGACGGCAACAATAACGAGGCGTTTAAAGGCAAGGCAGACACAGCGGTAGGTGATACCACGCTGACAGTGACGTCAACCAATGTCAATGATGCGGCGAAGCTGAACATCCCGCCGTCGGGAGTGATTGAGGTGGGACACCGTGAGTACAATTATGTTGGATTTACAGTGACGAGGGCCGATGACGGAAGCTTTGTCTATGAATTTGAACTGGAGGAAGGCCAGAGCGTATCCCGCGACAGCACCGGAGCCGATGTGATTATCGGCAGGGATGTCAATTATAAAGGAATCCCGTATTACATGGCGCAGCTAAACGAATTTGTGCGCACCTTCGCGAAAGAGTTTAATGATGTACATAAGAGCGGTCAGGATCTCAACGGCGAGACGGGACTGGACTTCTTTAACGGGACGGATGTGGTGAGCGGAAAAGAGTTTGTGTTTGAGCGCAGCCCGGAGGAAGAGGATGCGGGAATCGTGATTCGGGCATTTGCACAGAATGCGGGCAATGACGAAGAGGTAAATTACGGTTCCTATTATTTTATGACCGCTGCCAATTTTAAGGTCACATCCGATATCTATTATGATGCGAAAAAGGTGGCTGCAGCGTCAACAATCGTAGATGGTATCGAGAATGCGGATACGGTTCAGAAGCTGTTGGCATTGAAGAATGATGTCGATATGTTTAAGCAGGGTATGCCGGCAGCGTTTTTTCAGACACTGGTAGCGGAAATTGGCATCGATTCCGATAAGGCAACCCAGTTTTCCAAGAGCCAGCAGAATATCTGCGCAAGCATTGAAAACCAGAGATTGTCTGTGAGCGGTGTGGATACGGAGGAGGAAGCGATGAATCTGATTCGGTATCAGACAGCATACAATCTTTCGGCACAGGCGGTATCGATTATGAATCAGATATACGATAAGCTGATTAACTACATGGGAGCATAAATTGCCGTGAATGAGCATTTTGCGGATGCCCGGTACTGATGTGCGGGCGCACCGGAACGGAGGTTAGTGTTATGAGAATTACCAACAAAATGATGACAAACAATATGCTGTACAACATCAACGGCAATAAAAATTCACTCTCAACCCTGGAGCAGCAGTACACCACCGGGCTGAAGATTCAGCGTCCGTCGGAGGACCCGATTGTGGCGGTGCGCGCTTTAAAGCTTCGTACCAATTTGTCGGAGCTGAACCAGTATTATGAGAAAAATATTCCGGATGCAATGGCATGGATGGATGTCACCGAAAGTGCGCTGAAGGTTGTCAACTCCATTCTGACCGAGGTGCATACCTATTGTGTGCAGGGCTCTTCAGACACGCTTACCGCGGAGGACCGCAACAGCATCGTCAAGAATCTGACGGAGTTAAAGCAGCAGGTGTATCAGGAGGGGGATACCAATTACGCAGGGCGCTATGTATTTACCGGCTATAAGACCAATACAAGCCTGATTTTTGATGAGGCGCAGGCTACGGAAAAATACCAGATTACCGAAAAGCTTGGGAGTGAAAAAATTGATATTATTAAAAAGGCTAAAAACGAATGTACCTTAGAGCAATACAATCCGGAGGATCCGGCATCTGTGGACCTGTCCGAAAAGCCAAATATGATCAATGTATACCGCATGCGTCTGGCATATGGTACGCTGGATGCACCGGAGGACGGCGGGATGATCCGGGTGCGCTTTCCACAGGTGGATGACGATGGGGAAGTGACCTATGACGAATTTAATGATGGTTCCATCGTGAGCATGCTTTCGAGTGATGAGAATGCATATGAGCCGGAGGAGGGTACCGTGCATTACCTCTCCGATACGGGTGAATTGGTTATGGCGGCGGATGTCTACGAGGAATGGCGCCATATGGAGAATATTGAAGTGACCTATGAAAAAACGAAGTTTTCCAAGAACGATCTGAAGCCGGAGCACTATTTTGACTGTACGGTGACGGATTTGACGGATGATACAAAGGAGCCGGTGGTATATACAAAATCCAGTCAGGAGATTGCCTACGAGGTAAATTTCAATCAGAAGCTGGTAATCAACACACAGGGCAGTGATGCGATACAGCATGATATCGGCAGAACCATCGATGAAGTGCTGAATGCGGTGAATGATGTCATTGCGGTAGAAGAGAAGATTGCCGAAATCGATAAGATGCTCAAGGACAAAAATATCACCGCAGATCAGGAAAGCAAGCTCAAGGAGATGAAGGAGCTGATGGAGACTGAGCTGACGTTAAAGACTGAGGTGATGCAGGATACCTTTGGCGGTGCGCTGACGAAAATCGAAAAGCAGCAGGATGTGGTCAATGTGGCGGTTGCGGATCTGGGCTCGCGCTATGTGCGCCTGAAACTCACCGAGAGCAGGCTCGGAGATGAGCAGACGGATTTTGAGGATCTGCTCTCGTCCAACGAGGATGTGGATATGGTGGACACCATTATCAAGTATCAGTCCATGCAGTCGATCTACAATGCATCGCTGTCGGCAGCGGCAAAGTCGGTGCAGACGACTCTGTTAGATTTTCTGTAAATATAACAACGATAAACAAAATTAAGGCTGTATAGAATGCCGGAACGGAGGTTACAATGTTAGTAAAAACGAAACATTTTGGGGAGATTGATCTTGCAGAGGATAAGATTCTGACCTTTGACAACGGAATCCTTGGCTTCGAGGACTGCAAGAGGTACACGATTCTTTACAATAATGAGGATGGCAACCGGTCTGCCATCTCCTGGCTGCAGAGTCTGGATGAGCAGGCACTCGCACTGCCGATTATCAGTCCTTTGTATGTGAAGGAGGATTACAATCCTCTGGTGGAGGATGAATTGCTTAGCGGTCTGGGCGAACTGACAGAGGATAATCTTGCCCTGTTTGTAACGCTGACGGTACCGTCGGATCTGACTAGGATGACCTGCAATCTGAAGGCTCCGATTGTAATCAATGCGGACACCAGAAAAGGCTGCCAGATTATAGCGGACAATGCGGATTACATGATTAAGTATCCGGTATACGAAATATTCCAGAAAGCAAAGGAGGGGAAAATATGCTAGCCCTTTCAAGAAAAGTCAATGAATCGATTATACTGGGGAATGATATTGAAATCACCATTCTGGAAATTAAGGGGGATCAGGTAAAGGTCGGCGTAAACGCCCCGAAGGCGATACCAATCTACCGCAAGGAGCTTTATCTGCAGATTCAGCAGTCGAACAAGGAGGCTGCCGGGGAGGATGTGTCGGTGGAGGCATTAAACCGGTTGATTTAAGTCATAACAGCAGTTCATACGGCCGGCCGTGCTTGAAAGCGCAGCCGGTCGTTTTTAGATACAGAAAATTGCGACAATTTCCTGTATCTAAAATTGCTACGCCGGGAATGTGCACTCGCGCGTAGGGTATTACGCTACTTTCGTGAAAAATATTATCATCCGTGGTTAACATTTTTGCAAAAACAGCCGATAAATAGGCAAAGAACATA
>CAMALD010000104.1 GCA_945836355.1 uncultured Lachnospiraceae bacterium
ATGTAAATGTGAAATGAACAAAATAAGCTACGAACGCCCGTACAAAACACACAAACTTCACAATGGATGCGTTGAAAAATGCTTTGGATAGCGTTATAATAGCTATGCGGGTAATGGAAAACCTGCTATTGGCTTTTATCGAGACTTAAGGGGAAACAAAATGCTGATTAATGAAAATGTTTTTGGACAGAATATTGAACTGGAGACAGGAAATTATTACTTTTCTCCCCAGGGGTTGGATAAGGGGACATTACTTATGCTGTCTAAGGTACAAGTGACAAAGACGGATAAGGTGCTGGACCTGGGGTGCGGATACGGCATTGTGGGCATCTATATTGCGAAATTGATAGGCGGTGACCGGGTTGTGATGAGCGACATTTTATCAGAGGCTGTTCAATTATCGGGAGATAACCTGAAACGCAATGCTATTGAAGGTGTGAGGCTGCTTCAAAGCGACGGATTAAAAGACATAACAGACAGGGACTTCACTCTGATTTTGTCAAATCCACCGTACCACACCGATTTTTCAGTGGCAAAGGCATTTATCGAAGACGGATTTAAGAGGCTTGTTGTGGGCGGCAGGCTGCTCATGGTGGTCAAAAGACTTGATTGGTATAAAAATAAAATTGCGGGCGTATTTGGCGGTATAGAGGTTTTTGAGATGGACGGATACTACATATTAGAGGCACAAAAGCGTACAAGCTATGTGGCAAAAAGCAAGAAAAACACAAATATGCTTTCGAAAAAGCTTCAGAGAAAATACATAAAGCAATCCGCCACCGGATATCATAAGGTGAAAAACATGCTGTAAGAGCATGCGTTGAAGAACCGCGGCAAATTGCGGATAAACACAAAATAATGCAGACGAATTGGAGGAAATGCGCGATGGAGAGAATTACTTTTTACGACACAAAACCGTATGATAAGATTTTTTTTGATAAGCTAAAGGATTCCTTTGGATTTGAGATTGACTATTTTGAAAATAAACTGAACAGACATACTGCGGTGATGGCAGAGCACAGCGACGCGGTGGTTGCATTTGTAAATGACACGATTGACGGGGAGACGATTGAGCGCCTGTATCAGCAGGGAATCCGGGTAATCGGTATGCGCTGTGCCGGATATAATAATGTTGATTTTCAGGCGGCATATGAGAAGATTCATGTGCTGCGCGTGCCGGCATACTCGCCGTATGCGATTGCGGAGCATGCGATGGGGATGGCAATCATGCTGAACCGAAAGCTGCACCGTGCATATAACCGCACCAGAGAGTATAATTTCAGCCTGAACGGTCTGACAGGCTTTGATTTCCACGGCAAAACGGTCGGCGTAATCGGTACCGGCAAAATCGGACAGGCGTTTATCGATATCTGTCTGGGCTTTGGCATGAAGGTGCTGGCATATGATCCGTATCCGGTGGAAAGAGAGGGAGTGACTTATGTGGAGCTTGACAGACTTTGCACCGAGTCGAGTGTGATTTCCCTGCATTGCCCGTTGACCAAGGAGACAAAGCATATCATCAATAAGGATACCATTGACAGGATGCAGGACGGGGTGATTCTCATCAACACGTCGCGCGGTGCCCTGATTGACAGTGAGGCGCTGATTGATGGAATTAAGGCACATAAGATCGGAGCTGCAGGTCTGGATGTGTATGAGGAGGAGAATGAGTTTTTCTACGAAGATCTTTCCGATAGAGTCATGCAGGATGATGTGCTGGCGAGACTGATTTCCATGCCGAATGTCGTGGTGACATCCCATCAGGCGTTTTTGACGGAGGAAGCACTGGAAAGCATTGCGCAGGTAACCCTGCAGAATTTGAGAGATTATTTTGACGGCCGGCCTTTGCCGAATGAGGTTTGTTATCAGTGCGGCAAAACAGGCACATGCAGGAAGAAAGGGAAGCAGCGATGCTTTTAAGATAACTTTGATTTCATCAGGTTTGCTCAAATAGATATTTTAGATGGAGGATGGATATGAAAAAGCATAAGATGGCAGTAATAATGGAAGCCGGTCTGCTGGCGGTTAGCCTGTTGCTTGGCGGATGCGGGAAAAACGATGAAAAGCAGCCGGAGGATACAAAGGATAATGTATCCGGGCAGGAAAACAGCGGGATGGCAGCGGATAACGGTGAAGAAGACGTGATGGAGCCTGCCCTGACGGACGAAGCGAAAAAAATGAAGCAGTTTGCAGACCCTCAGGCGGGGGATGTCTGTGCGGAAATCAATATCAAGGATTTTGGTACGATTACGGTGAAATTTTTTCCTGAGGAGGCACCACGCGCAGTGGAAAATTTTGTGACTCACGCGAAGGAGGGCTATTATGACGGTGTGACCTTTCACCGAATCCTGGATGATTTTATGATTCAGGGAGGTGATCCGACCGGAACGGGAAGTGGCGGAGAAAGCATTTGGGGCTCTGACTTTGAGGACGAGTTTTCCGATGAGCTTCTGCCGGTTCGCGGTGCGCTTTGCATGGCAAATGCGGGCAGCAATACCAACGGAAGCCAATTCTTTCTGGTACAGGCGGATGCTGCCACCATCACGGAGATGGAGCGTCTGCTTCTGGCGCAGTATAAGGTTACGCTGACCGAATATTTTGAGGTAGCCTACGGTGTGACGATGACAGAGGAACAGGTTGCACTGTATGAGACCTATGGAGGAACCCCGTGGTTGTTTGAGCATCATACCGTATTCGGCCAGATGCTCGACGGGTACGAGGTGCTGGATGCAGTCGCCGGTGTGAAGGCGGATGAAAATGGAGTCCCGGAGGAAAAAGTGATTATCGAGAGTGTGAAGATCAAAGAGTATTAATAGATTGGAGAATGCCATGAAGGACCGTTTTGAATGGAACGGATATGCATATGATACCAAGGCGGAATGGGAGGAGGCAAAGAAAGAAGAAGAATCCATCCGCTACATAAAAGCAAAAACAAATCTTTCGGACCCGGCTAAGGCACTCAAAATATATCAGGGGCTGGTCGAAAAGCGTACCTTTGTGACGCCGGTGGGCACCGGTTTTTTGGCGGAGCTGCGCAGTAGCATTCTGCATTCGGGAACCGTCTTGGCGGAGGAGCTGCCGGGAGTTCCGGTGGTGCTGCCCAGAAGAAAGGGGCGCAGTGCGGCTGCGTTTGAGCAGGAGAATCAGGATAAAAACCGCATGATGGCGGATTATTACCGCGGCAGGCTGAAAAATGCCCATTTTGCAATCGGTATACTGGTTACTGTGATTGTCGCAATGTTTCTGATTACGATGTTCGGCCCGAATACTCCTTTTGTGGATGCCGAGGTAAAGCTGCAGGATAAGTATGCGGCATGGGAGCAGGAGCTGACGGAGCGGGAAAATGCGGTGCGTGCAAAGGAGCAGGAGCTGAATCTGTATGACAATAACGATTAAGACGATTAGAAGGGATGGTTTGTATGGGACAGTGTAAGATACTTGTGGTGGATGATGAAAGCCGTATGAGAAAGCTCGTCCGGGATTTCCTTGTAAAGAGTGATTATGATGTGATAGAAGCGGAAGACGGGGAAGCTGCAGTGGACATCTTTTTCAAACAGAATGATTTTGCGCTGATTATCCTGGATGTTATGATGCCGAAGATGGATGGCTGGCAGGTCTGCCGTGAAATCAGGCAGTATTCGAAGGTTCCGATTATTATGCTGACGGCAAAGAGTGATGAGCGCGATGAGTTGATGGGCTTTGAACTCGGAGTGGATGAATACATATCCAAACCGTTTAGTCCGAAGATTCTGGTGGCACGTGTGGATGCTGTTTTACGACGCACTCTGCAGAAGGAGGAAGGCTGTCTGGAGGTGGGAGGCATTGTCGTCGACCGGACAGCCCATCAGGTTACTATTGACGGTGAAGCAGTAGAGCTGTCCGTAAAAGAATTTGAACTGCTGACCTATTTTATCACCAATAAGGGCGTGGCGTTATCCCGCGAAAAGATTCTCAATAACGTGTGGAATTATGATTATTTTGGCGACGCGCGCACGATTGATACCCATGTGAAGAAGCTGCGCAGCAAGATGGGTGCAAAGGGAGATTACATCAAGACCATATGGGGGATGGGTTACAAATTTGAGGTGGACGCATGAGACATTCCCTGAGGTTTAAGATTACATCGATGCTGGTTGTCTGCATGACAGCACTGATTCTTTTGTGCTGGATACTCAACAAATCCTTTTTGGAGTCATTCTATCAGGAAACAAAAGTAAAAATGCTGGGCGACAGCTATAAAGAGATTAAAAGCCTGATGAAGGATGAGGATCTTTCAGACCCGTCAAAGGTGTCCGACCAGCTGCTTGAGAGAATTAACGAGATCAGTTCGGCGAACAACATTGACATTTATGTGATTGGCACCGGCGCCATTGTATGCTCTAACACCTCGAAGCAGGCGAGAGAGAGAATGACACAGTCAAGAATTGCCTATGTCTATGGGGGCAGCGGCAATTACGGTATTGTAAATATCCGCCTGCTGTACACGGATGGGGAATATGATGTCTATTCGCAGACGGACCGTCAGAAAAACAACAGTTTTATTGATTTATATGGGTTTCCGGATAATAAGAACGAGATTTTTATACGGGCAAATTTTGAAAGTATACAGGAAAGTGCGGAGATTGCGAGCCGTTTTCTGGCATATGTCGGTGCTGTAGTTATCCTGATTGGCAGTATTGTGATATTTTTTATCAGCCGCAGATTTACCCGACCGATTTTGGAGCTGGCACAGATTTCCGGCAAAATGGCAGAATTGGATTTTGATGCGAAATATCCGGTAAAGGGGAAGGACGAGATTGCGCTTCTGGGCAACAGCATGAACGAGCTTTCGGAAACTCTGGAACGCACGATTTCCGAATTAAAGAGTGCAAACAATGTGCTTTTGTCCGATATCGAAAACAAGACTCAAATTGACGAGATGCGCAAGGAATTCCTTTCCAATGTAACCCATGAATTGAAAACGCCGATTGCGTTGATTCAGGGCTACGCTGAAGGACTTCAGGATAATCTCCACGAGGATGCACAGAGTCGTGAATTTTACTGTGAGGTTATCATCGACGAAGCACAGAAAATGAACAAGATGGTGAAGAAGCTTCTGACGCTCAACCAGATTGAATTCGGACAGAATCAGGTGGAACTGGAGCGCTTTGACATTGTGGCGCTCGTCCGGTCGGTGTTATCCTCGGTGGAAATTTTACTAAAGCAAAAGAACATACGTCTGATTTTTGAAGAGGAAGGACCGGTCTATGTCTGGGCAGATGAATACATGATTGAGGAGGTTATTACCAATTATGTCAGCAATGCAATCAATCATGTGTCCGGGGCAAATATTATTGAGGTGAAGCTTATTCGCAGAGGCGATGTTGTGCGTGTGGCGGTGTACAATACCGGTGAGCGCATTCCGGAAGAGGATTTGGACAAGGTATGGATTAAATTCTATAAGGTGGACAAGGCGCGCACCAGGGAGTACGGCGGAAGCGGAATAGGCTTATCCATCGTAAAGGCAATTATGGACTCCCATCACCGGGAATGCGGCGTGGTCAATCATGAAAGCGGCGTCGAGTTCTGGTGCGAATTGGACGCAAAAGCGCAGGAGATTTGATGCCCTGTCTAAAAAAAGAGAAAGAATACATTGCCGAAACAACAAAAACGTGGTATGATAATGTCGTAGAAGTGACAGGAGGAGTGTTCTGTGAAAAAGAAATTATTAACAGTTGTTTTAGCAGCAACAATGGTAATAAGCAGTG